>NZ_JBFAET010000318.1:0-6494 GCF_040642095.1 Streptomyces sp. NPDC020362 | reverse complement strand
CGGGACCGTGTGGTCGGAGGGCGTCGGCCTCGTCGTCCTGGAGCGCCTCTCCGACGCCCAGGCCAACGGCCACCCCGTACTGGCCGTGCTGCGCGCCTACTCGCAGGTGATCGGCAGCTCCAGCGCCCCGTACATCAACAACACCCTCAAGGCGGGTGGCGCCAACCTCACACAGTCCTTCGGCCTCACCCACCCCAGTGAGCCGAACTACTACATGCTCTTCTCGGGCTCCAACCAGGGCCGCACCGACGACAGCTGCGTCACCGTCGGCTCCATCTCCGCACCCAACCTCGGCTCCGAGCTGATCGCCGCGGGTCAGACCTGGAAGAGCTACAACGAGTCGCTGCCCAGCCAGGGTTCGACGGTCTGCAGCAGCGGCAACTACGCGCAGAAGCACAACCCGTGGTTCGGCTTCTCCAACGTGCCGACGAACACCGCGATGACCATGGCGCAGTTCCCGACCGACTACACGACCCTGCCCAAGGTCTCCTTCGTCGTCCCGAACCTGTGCAGTGACATGCATGACTGCTCGGTCTCCACGGGCGACACCTGGATCCAGAACCACCTGGGCGCCTACGCCACCTGGGCCCAGACCCACAACAGCATCCTCGCCGTCACCTTCGACGAGGACAACAAGCAGTCCGGCAACCGCATCCCCACGGTCCTCTACGGGCAGCACGTCGCCCCCGGCAGCTCCAGCTCCACCACCTACAACCACTACAACGTACTGCGCACCGTGGAGGACCTGGCCGGTCTGACCACGCACGCGGGCAACGCCGCCTCGGCTTCCGACATCACCGGCATCTGGAACTGACGCCCGTGTATCTCGCGGACTCCCGCAGCACCAAGCCCGCCGTCGCCCCGGACACCCGTCCGGGGCGGCGGCCGGCCGCCGTGCCCGGCACCGTGCTGGCCCTGGGTGCGGTCAGCCTGATCACGGACGTCTCCTCGGAGATGATCACCGCAGTCCTGCCGCTCTACGTGGTCGTGGGCCTCGGTCTGTCGCCGCTCGGGTTCGGGCTGCTGGACGGCATCAACAACGGCGTCGGGGCCCTGGTCCGGCTGGCCGGCGGCCATCTCGCCGACCGGGGAGGCCGCCGACACAAGGTTGTGGCGGGCCTCGGCTACGGCCTGTCGGCGGTGTGCAAGCCTCTGCTGTTGATCGCCCACACGCTCCCCGTGATCAGCGCCGTGCTCGCGGTCGACCGTACCGGCAAGGGGCTGCGCACCGCCCCCCGGGACGCGATGATCTCGCTGGCCACCGAACCCGAGCACCGGGGGCGGGCGTTCGGGGTGCACCGTGCCTTGGACACCACCGGTGCGCTGCTCGGCCCGCTCGTCGCCTTCGCCGTGCTGCGGGCCACCGTCGACGGCTACGACGCGGTCTTCGCGGTCAGCGGCTGCGTCGCCGCGCTGGGGGTCCTGGTGCTGGTGCTCTTCGTGCCCCGCCACATCGCCCCCGCCGGTGCCGTACAACTGCCCGAATCGGCTCGGCCGGTGCTACGCGACGCGCTCGGGCTACTGCGCCGCCCCGGGCTGCGCCGGCTCACCGTGTGCGCGACCCTGCTCGGCCTGACCACCGTCAGCGACTCCTTCCTCTATCTGCTGCTCCAGCGCGAAGGGCACCTGCCCGCCCATCTGTTCCCGCTACTGCCGCTGGGCACCGCCGCAGTCTTCCTGCTGCTCGCCGTCCCGCTCGGCGCACTCGCCGACCGCATCAGCCGCCGCCGGCTCTTCCTGGGCGGCCACGGCGTCCTGCTCCTCGGCTACGGTCTGGTGCTCTCCCCTTGGCACGGAGTCCCGGCGGTGGTCGCCGTCCTCGTGCTGCACGGCACCTTCTACGCCGCGACCGACGGAGTCCTCGCGGCTGCCACTGCCAACGCCGTGCCGGCACAGCACCAAGGTGCCGGACAGGCACTGGTCGGCACCGGCCAGGCGCTGGCCCGGTTCACCTGCTCGCTTCTCTTCGGCGCGGTCTGGAGCCTGTGGGGCGGGCGAACCGCACTCGCCGTCACCGCCGCCGCACTGGCCATCAGCGCCCTGGTGGCCTCGTTCGTCCTTCGTCCCGGCGATGAGGTGTCCACATGACCAGAAGCACCCGCCTGGTGATCCTGCTGGCCGCCGTCCTGCTGCTCGGGAGCATCGGCACCGGGGCCGTGCTCTACGCCGCCCACCGGTCGGGCATGCGTGACCAGCAGCAGGCGAACGGTCCGACCGTGCGGCCCGGAACCGTCACGCTCCGGCCGACGGCCGGGCGCCGGCTGCTGGTGCGCAACCTGGCCTGGGGTCCGCACCGCGACGAGATCGCCACCGTGCCAGCCGACCATCCGCAGGGGCCGCGCATCGCATCGGGCGTCAAGTGCCTGCGTTTCCACGCGGCGGCCGGTACCGGCATCTGCCTGCAGGCCGTGCACGGCGCCCTGCAGGACACCTACCGGGCGGTGGTACTCGACTCGCACCTGCACGAGCTGCACCACTTCCCGGCAGCAGGCATCCCCACCCGAGCCCGGGTCTCACCCTCCGGCCACCTGGTTGCCTGGACGGTCTTCGTCAGCGGCGACTCCTATGCCGGCACGAACTTCTCCACCCGCACCGCCATCGTCGACACCCGAACCTGGGCGATCGACGACAACCTGGAGACCTTCCGCATCACCAAGGACGGCCGTCCCTACCGCTCCGCCGACACCAACATCTGGGGTGTCACCTTCGCCGACGACACCCGCTTCTACGCCACGCTGGCGACCGGCGGCCGGACCTATCTGGTCCGCGGCGACGTCGCCGCACGCACCCTCACCACCCTTCACCGTAACGTCGAATGCCCCTCCCTCTCGCCCGACGGCACCCGGATCGCCTACAAGAAACGCGTCAAGGGAGCCTCTCCCGACGCGCCCTGGCGGCTGTACGTCCTCGACCTGCACACGATGAAGGAGACCGCGACCGCCGAGCAGCGCAACATAGACGACCAGGCTCTGTGGGCCGACGGCTCCACCCTCGTCTACGCACTTCCCGGTGACTACGGCCAGGACCTGTGGACCGTCCCCGCCGACGGCACCGGCACGGCCCGCCGACTGATGACTTCCGCTGTCGCCCCCGCCTATCTGGGGTGACAGGCCGCCAGCCCCGCCACGCAACGCGATTCAGGAGTCTGTAGGTCAGCGAATTCGATTCCTGCTCGGCGCCCTGGCGCCAGGCACCAGGTCGCCCGTACAACGAACCATGGGCCATCGCCGTGATCCTGATGACCTGTCATCGCCAGGACAGTGGAGCGCTCCTGAGCGCCGGCACTGGTCCGCTTTCCGTGACGGCAGCATGCTGGACCTGCGCGCAGGCGCGGAGGCTGATGACGATCCCACGACTGGTTCGGCCTGCGGGCCGGAGCGGAAGTCAGGGCCCATGTGATCGCTGTCCTGCTCCTTCATGGCTCGTCCGCCCGTTGCGGGAAGGTGTGTGCGCACCGTGCCACGGGCGGACTGCGCAACTCACTGACCTGCAGGAACGAGGCTCGACGCTCGACGGAGTCCCACGAGGGGCAAGCCACCTCCTCAGTGTCCTGGTCCGCCGTGATGCCCCGGAGGGGCCGTGAATAGGATCAAGTAAGTGCGCACTGGCTTCGAAGCATGGACCTGGGGGATGAGATGAGAGGCGCCATCAGGGTGGCCGCAGCAGCAGCGTTAACAGTGGTGATCGCCGGATGCTCGTCGAACGCCGACGAGAAGAAGGAGACGGGGATGAACGGCGGAGGTGGTACAGACCCGACGGCCTCCGCTTCGAAGTTCGCCAAGTCCTACCAGGAGGCGGTCAACGACCAGGACTGGCAACGCGTCTGCCGGATGCGCACAGAGCAGTACCGCCACGGCACGGTCAAGCAGTGTGTCGCCGACAACGACGAACCTTCGGAGCCAACCCCCTCGGCCGCCGAGACATCTGCTCCACCGCCGCTAGTACGAGCAGACGGTTCGACCGTCCCTCCTATACAGAAGCCCACGGACAGCGGACCGGACCGCGCCCAGCTCGGTCCGGTCAAGGCAAGTGGGGTGAAAGCCGTTCCGGCTTTCGGTGATCACCCGGCCGGTACGGCCGTGATGGTCGAGTGGACCTACACCTGGCCCAAAGAGTCCGGGGTCGACAAGGACGTACTTCGTCTGGTCCGGAATGACGGCAAGTGGCTGGTAGACCAGATGGAAGAGGTCGCGGACTCGGACGAGACGCACGGCGATCCCGTTGGTGACGCGCTGATGAGGAGTTGAGTGGGCGCCCTGCTGCGGCAGGGCAACTGCATGCCGGACCCAGCATTCTGAGGTTGATCCCCGGTGCCCACCCCGGGGATCAACCTCAGTGCGCGAACAGACGGACGGCCTGGTGGACCGCGAGGAGTGCCCACAACTCTTGTCGTACGGCTTCGGCTGTTCGGGAGCGCAGCGAGCTTCCCGGCCCCAGGTGGTTCTTGATCTCGTCGAAGGCCGGCTCGATTTCGCAGCGTTGCCGGTAGATGCCGACCAGCTCGTCCGCCGGGTGCTGCTCGTGGTCCAGCGGGGAGGTGCCCAGATGTGCGACCTTGTCGTCCTTGGCGAAGGTGATGACGTGGTGGGTCACTTCCTTCGGCAGCACCAGGCCCCGCCCGCCAGCGGCTCGAACTCTATTTCCTCTCGCCGTTGATGCCGCCCGCGAAGGCGACCAGCTCGGCCTTGGAGGCGAAGTTGCCCACGCTGGTGTCCAGCGGCCTGTCGGTGTACTGGTGGAACATCCACGTGGCCTGGATGTTGGGCTTGCCCGCGGCCACGCCGTACTCGGCGATCCAGAGGAAATCCCCTGCATTGCCGGTGGTGTCCCGGTGAAGCCAGAAGTCCCGGTTGCAGTACAGCCCGACCTTGTGGTCGGAGCCGCGCAGCCGCTTGATCTCGGCGATGAAGGAATCCTTCTCCGCGCAGGTTGCCGCGGTGCCGTTCGGGTTGGTCTCCCAGTCGACGACCAGCAGGTCGTGCTCGATGCTCACGCAACTCTCCGCGAAGTGGGCCACCTGGTCCTTGATGTGGCCCGGGTGCAGGAAGTGGTAGAAGCCGACGACCAGGCCCGCGGCGCGGGCGTGCGCGGTCTGCTGCTTCTGCTTGGGGTTGACGTAGGAACGGTCCTCGGTGCCCTTGATGAACGCGAAGCTGGTGCCGGTGGTGGGGAAGTTCGTGTCCTGGAAGGCGGATACGTCGTAGCCCTTGATCGTCATGGTGGTCCTCCGATGCATTGATCCGGAGGGGGCACCATGGGTCGGCCACGCGCACGGGTAAGGTCGCGTCCTCCCCGATGGAGGGAGGAGCCGTTGATGACTGCGGCGTTCACGACACCGCCGTCATCGATCGAGCTGAGGCGGGTGGACGACCGCGAACAGGCTGTGGTCCAGTCGTGCGGCGAGCTCGACCGGGTCCGGCTGCTCGTCTGCGTCGGCGGGGCCGCCCAGACCGGTGATCTCCACGGTCGGCACCGCATCCTTGCTGTAGTGCTCGCGGTGCTGCCGCTTCGGACACCGGGCGTTCGCGCGCCAGTCCGGCATGGTGCGGTCCTCCACGGTCCCTTCCACGATCTGTCCGGTGGCCGGATCGCGCAACTTGCGGGTGATGAGATGGCGGTGGCCGCAGACCGCGGCCGTCACCTGCCGGTGGTGTGGTTCTGTCACGGGCGCCGGTGGCGCCAGTGCTGGCGTACCTTCAAGACCTCGTAGTTCCACGTGGTGCTCTGCTGGAGGGCGCCACGACCAGGGCGGCCCGAGCTGCTGGGCGGTCGCGGGGGAACGCGGCTGCATCTGCAGATCTTCCACCGTGACGAGCGCCGGCGGGAGGGGTTCTCCGTCCTTGCGGTCCTCGTCCATCAGCCGAAGAACGACGCATTCGTCATCCCGGTGAAGCCGGGGCAGACCTGGCAGACGCTTGCGCATCAGCGGTCGGCTGGTGGGCCCGCCCGGTCAGGCAGTCTCCTCCAGTAACAGCCGCAGTCCGGTCGCGGTCTCGTACAGTCGCGCAGACGCCAGCAGGCCGAGCTGCGCTGGGCGAGGCGGCAGCGGCGAGACGGCGAGCATTTCAATATGTTGTGTTTTGAGGATATGAGCCGTGCGAATTCTAGCCACCCGGCCGCATTTCTCGCCGGTGAGGAGTTCTGGATCCTGCACGCGCTGGCAGGCTACTTCGTGTATCGGTGTGGGGGTGGATGTCTTCACTTTGGTGAATTGCCTGTGAGCGGGTTCAGTGGCTTGTTCTGGGTGCCCTTTCTGCAGGTGTCGGCAGTCTGGCCGGGTGGCGCGGCCGCTTGGCTCTGCCACCCGGCCAGACCGGGAATCGCGTGGTTGTGCCGGCTCCGATCAGGCCCTAGCCACCGGCGCCCGCTCCGGCACCAGCGCCCGCACCAGCACCAGCCCCAGCGCCTGCGCCAGCCCCGGCACCAGCGCCTGCTCCGGCACCAGCGCCCGCACCAGCGCCCGCTCCGGCGCCAGCTCCAGCGCCTGCGCCAGC
>NZ_JBFAET010000317.1:0-6530 GCF_040642095.1 Streptomyces sp. NPDC020362 | reverse complement strand
GCCGGCACTGGCCTGGGCGCGATGCCAGGCCTGCCGGTCGGGGTCGGCGACCGGGTCGGTCACGGCGGCCAGAGCCTCGTGCGCCCTGCGCCGCTCCTCGGGCGTCGCTGCTCGGTAGGCGGCCGAGCGGGCGAGGGGGTGGCTGAAGCGTATCCGGGTGCCGAACTCGACCAGCGGGACGGACTGTCGTGCGGCAGCCGCGTCGATGCCGAGGAGTTCGGCCGCGCGCCACAGCAGGCCGGGGTCGCCGGTCGGGTCGGCGGCGGCGACGGTCACCAGCAGCCGGGCCGCCGGGGGCAGGAGCTCCAGCCGGGACCGGAAGCTGTGCTCGATCACGTCGGGCACCGAGTCGGGCTGGGCGAATCCGCCCGCCATTCCGGCGAGTCCGGCGGTCCTGGGAAGCTCCACCAGCGCCAGTGGGTTGCCGCGTGCCTCGGCCAGGATGCGGTCGCGCACCCGCTCGTCCAACGGGGCGCGGACCGCCGCGGCCAGCAGCGCGCGGGCATCCGATTCGCCAAGACCCTGAAGCGAATGGCCTGGCAGCTCGTCCAGCTCGGGCAGGCGGCTCGGCTTGCGCACCGCGAACACGAGGGCGATCGACTCGGCCGAGATCCGGCGGGCCAGGAAGGCCAGCGCCTTGGCCGATGCCTGGTCCAGCCATTGTGCGTCGTCGACGACGCACAGGAGCGGGCGTTCCCGCACGGTCTCCGCCAGGAGGCCCAGCGACGCGACGCCGACCAGGAACGGATCGGGTGTGCCGGTGTTGAGGCCGAAGGCGATCTCCAGCGCCTTGCGGTGCTGAGCAGGCAGCGCCATCAGCCGGCCGGTGACGGGCGCGAGCAACTGGTGCAGCGCGGCGAACGGCAGCTCTGTCTCGAACTCCGCGCCGGACGCCCGCATGACGAGGAATCCGGTCGCGGCCTCGTCCAGGTGACGCAGCAGCGCGCTCTTGCCGATGCCCGGCTCACCGCGCAGGACCAGGGCGCCGCCCCGGCCCTCCCGTGCCGCTTGGAGCAGGGCGTCGAGCTGGCGTATCTCGTCATGACGACCGATCAGCTCATCCGTGTATGTCTCGGGCATGTCCGAAAACCTATGCGGTTGTGCGCCGCAGGGGAATCCAAGGCAGACTCCAGTGGCCCAGAAGCCGTCCCGCAAAGGGTCGTATAGGCAATGATTACCGACGCGAGCGGCGGGCGCCCGCTGCGAGTGTCGAGTCATGACCCGCACCGCAAGGCAACCGACCGCCACCGGCTGGACATCGCTGGCGGTTCTGGCCACGGCCCAGTTCCTGGTCGTGCTGAGCACTTCGATCGTGAACGTCGCCCTGCCCCAGATCCGGTCCGGGCTTGATCTGTCGGGCACGGGCCAGGCGTGGGCGGTCAACGCCTACGTACTGGTCTTCGGCGCGCTGTTGCTGCCGGGCGGGCGCGCAGGCGACGTATACGGCCTTCGCCGCGTGTTTCTGCTCGGCATCGGCCTGTTCGCACTCTCCTCCCTGGGCGCGGCACTGGCGCCCACGGCGATCGTGCTGATCGCCTGCAGGGCAGTTCAGGGAATCGGCGCCGCGCTGCTGGCGCCCACGGCGCTGGCCCTTGTGCTGACGATCTATCCCGGCAGGGAGCGGCGTGGCACCGCGCTCGGGGTGTGGGGCGCGGTCTCCGGTGCCGGCGGGGCGGCGGGCGTGCTGTTGAGCGGGCTGCTCACCAGCGTGTACGGCTGGCGTGCGGTGTTCGTCGTCATGGTGCCCCTCGCCCTGGCTGTCCTGCTGGCCACCTGGCTGCTGGTCGGGGCCGACCGGCCGCGCGGCGGAAGCCTGGACGCGCCGGGCGCGGTGACGGTGACGGCGGGGCTGGTCGCGCTCACCTACGGCCTGTCGGGCCCTTGGCCGCTCGCCGTGATCGGGCTGGCTCTGCTCGGCCTGTTCGTGGTGCTCCAGCGCCGCGCCGCCGACCCACTGCTGCCGGCGCGCATGAGCGTGGTGGCGGTGCCCAACGTGCTGATGGCCCTGCTGGGCGCGGTCTGGCTCGGCCTGTTCTACTTCCTGCCCCTCTACCAGCAACGCACTCTCGGCTACTCGCCCTTGGAGGCCGGGCTGACCCAGCTTCCCCTCGCCCTCGTGATCACCCTCTCGTCGTGGGCCACCGGCAAAGTCTCCGGCCGCCAGGTGCTCCCCGTGGGCCTGCTGGTCCTCGCGGCCGGACTGGCCTGGCTGTCCCGAACCCCGGCTGACGGCACCTTCCCTGTGGACCTGCTCGGCCCGACGCTCCTCATCGGCATCGGGCTGGGAGTGGCCTTCGTCCGACTCACCGCGATGTCCTCCACGGGCGTCCCGGCCACCGACAACGGCCTGGCCGGCGGGCTGGTCAACGCCACCCGGCAGATCGGCGGAGCCATCGGCCTGTCCTTCCTGACCCTGCTCCCCTCCTCCGGCTCGGCCTTCCTGGCCTGCGCCGCCCTGACCCTGCTCATCTCGGCTCTCTCGACGCGAAAGGCATGACCATGATGCTGAACAAGCCGTACATCACCGGCCACTTCACCCCCGTCACCGACGAGATCACCGGCCGCGAGCTGAAGGTGCGCGGCACCCTCCCGCCCGAGCTGAACGGCCGCTACTTCCGCAACGGCCACAACCCCAAGCCGGGCATCACCCCCACCCACTGGTTCCGCGGCGACGGCATGATCCACGGCGTCCGCCTCACGGGCGGCCGGGCCGAGTGGTACCGCAACCGCTGGGTGCGCACCCCCTTCCTGGACGGCGTGCCGTTCACCGGAACCGAGCTCGAAGTCAGCGCCGCCGCCACCAACATCATCTTCCACGGGGGCCGCTACCTGGCCCTGCAGGAGGCCAACCTGCCCTGGGAAGTCAGCGCCGACCTCGACACGATCGGCGTCCACGACTTCGGTGGCAAGCTCACCAGCGCGATGACCGCCCACCCCAAAGAGGACCCGGAGACCGGCGAGCTGCACTTCTTCAGCTACAGCCCCTTCCCGCCGTACCTGACCTACTACGTGGCCGACGCCTCCGGCGACATCGTCAGGTCGGAGGTCATCGACGGCTCCGGCCCGTCGCTCATGCACGACTTCGCCATCACCCGCGAGCACGTCGTCTTCATCAACTCGCCGGTGGTCTTCGACCACGCCGAGCAGTCCGGCATCCCCTACCGCTGGCACGACGACGTCCCGCTGCGCATCGGCGTGATGCCGCGTGCCGGGGGCAGGACCACCTGGTTCGAGGTGGCCGACCAGGCGGCGCTGTTGCACGTCACCAACGCCTACACCGACGTGCAGGGCCGGATCGTCCTCGAAGCACCGTGCTTCGACCGTTCCGCCTGGGAGAGTTCGTGGAAGTGGTGGGTCGGCGCTCCCGGCTACGGCACCAGCCCGGACGCCGGCTCGACCTTCTACCGGTGGATCATGGACCCGGCCACGGGCCAGGTCACCACTGGGTCCCTCAACGACCTGGCCACCGAGTTCCCGTCGATCAACGACGCCCACACCGGTTCGGCCTACCGCTACAGCTACGCCATCGCCTTCCCCGGCGCCGGCCTGTCGGGTTACCACACCGTCAAGTTCGACACACAGACCGGCCAGGAGAAGCTGCTCGCGCACGGCGAGGGCCGGATGCCCGGCGAGGCCGTCTTCGCGCCCGCCGAGGGCGGGACCGCCGAGGACGACGGCTACCTGCTCACCATCGTCAGCGACCTCAAGGCCGACGCCTCGGAGCTGCTCGTCCTGGACGCGAGCGACCTGAGCACCGTGGCCGCCGTCGAACTCCCCCGCAGGGTGCCCGCCGGCATCCACGGCCACTGGATCCCCGATTCCGAACTGCCTGCCTGACCCGCCCCAGCCGCCCGGGCCGCCGCTGGTTCCCCCGCAGCAGCGACCCGCGGTCCAACGCCACCGCAGCAGCCGTTTCAGCAGCAACTCCGCCAGGAGACCCGAAGACGGCGCCGGTATCGACCTCGACGGCGGCACCGCGCAGTTCATCAACAGCAAGCTCTGGAGCCACCATGAAGTTCCTGTTCGAGAGCGAGGCGTCTTCCTTCGAGGTGCTGCGCACCACCGGCTACGCCGTGTACGGCGGCGCCGACCTCGGCGAGGTACTGGTCACGGCACACGCGATGGCCGAAGGCGACGAGGCGGCATGGCACAAGCAGTGGAAGGCACTCGCCGAGCGGCTCCGCGGGGTCGGCCGGACCTCGCTGGAGGCAGGCCACAAGGTCAGCGCCCGGGATGCCCTGCTGCGGGCGAGCCGTTACCTTCCGCACGGCGGACTCCTACCTGCGCGAGGACCCTGCCCACGACGCGGAGGTGGCGTTCCTGAGCGGGCGGGTCCGCGAGACCTTCGCGGCGGCCGTTGCTTTGCCGGTCCACCCGGCCGAACCGGTGTCCATCCCCTTCGAGGGGGCCACACTGCCCGGCTCCCTGTGCCGGCCGGACGACTCCGGTGAGCCGCGCCCGACGCTGATCTACCACGGCGGGCACGACTCGGTGCTGGAAGAGGGCTATTTCGCGGTGGCGGCGACCGCGGTGCGGCGCGGCTACAACTGTCTGGCGTTCGACGGGCCTGGGCAGGGATCGGCGCTGCGTGATCAGGGACTGACGTTCCGGCCGGAGTGGGAGACGGTCGGCTCGGCGGTGGTCCACTTCGCAGTCGAGCGCCGTGAGGTGGGCATCGAACGTCTGGTTTTGACGGGCACCAGCTCGCTCGGAGTCCTCCGCGCGCGCCAGCGGCCTTCGAACACCGGTCGGCTGCCGTCGTCCTGCACGACGCCATCTTCGACGCACACGAGTCGGCATGGCGGATCCTGCCGGTCGGCGTGGTCGACGCAGCCCTGCGCGGCGAGGACGACATCGTGGACCAGGCGCTCGCCCGTCCCATGGCGGCCGCCACCGGGATGCGTTGGTTCGTGCGCAACGGGATGTGGGCGTTCGATGCCGACAGCCACGGCGAACTGCTGCGCAAGACCCGCGGCTACACCCTGCGCGGCGTCGCGCAGCAGATCAGCTGCCCGTGCTGGTGCTCGAGGCGCAGAACGACGCGACCTTCCGAGGCAAGGCGCAGCGCCTCACCGAAGCCCTGACCTGCTCCTACCGGCACATCCTGCTCACCGACGCCGAGGGCGCGGGCGAACACTGCCACGAGGGCGCGATGCTCGCCTTCACCAGCACGCCTTCGACTGGATCGACACGGTCCTCACCCGCTGCGCCGAGGGACGCCCCTGAAGCCGCAGCCAGTCGCGGCACCCCACAGCCTGTGGCGAACGGCAAAGACCGCGCGCCGCATGTCCTGCAGGAAACCCCGATCACCACGAAGGAGAACTGCCATGTCCGCTTCCGCCAACGCCCTGCTCGCCGAGCCGTGGAGGAACCTGTGGAACAACGACCTGTCCCAGACCGACAAGATCATCGCCCCTGACTTCGTCGCGCACGCCGCCCCCATCACCGGGTCTGGCGACGACACTGTGCACGGCCGTGAGGGCCTGAACGGCTGGGTGGCCGGCATCCACACCATCCTGCGTGACCTCAGCTTCGAGATCACAGTCGGCCCGATCGCCACTGACGACTACCTGGTGGTCCGCTGGGCAGCCGAAGGCACCTACGCCGGAGGTTTCCCGGGCGCGTCCGATGACGCCGTGGGCAACCGCGTCCACTTCACCGGCACGGACACCCTACTGATCAAGGACGGCATGCTCACCGAGTACTGGGCCAACGCCGACAGCCTGCTGTTCGTGCAGCAACTCGGTGTCCGCGAACTGTCCTGAACAGCGGGCAGCCCGCTTGCCGAACCGCTCGCGCCGCACCGTCACCAGTGCGGCGCGGGCCGGGCCCGTACATCCGAAGGCTCCCCCGATCACACGCCCCGAGTCCGCCGCACGCCCACGCAGGTCATCTACGGCCCGCACAGGGCCCAAGGGCGGATTGGGGGCAGGAGCCACACGGGCCGAAACAGCGCCCCGGAGCCGGCCCTTGACGGGACCCACGCGGGCGACCCAGGCGGTCGACGGCCGGTCCGTCACGGTCGTCGGCGAAGGTGCCCGGGAGCCCGGCGGGCAGTTCGATGTCGCGCTTGCCAGTCGCCGGGTCGGCCAAGGCGTGAGGGGTAGGGCGTCGAATTCTGCGGTGGACACGGCAGTGTCGGCCGCGACGGCGTGGGCGGTCAGGGCAGCGAAGACCTCGATCAGCCGCTCCCCTTCCGCAATGTCGATGCCCCAGGTCCGCAGGTTCTCGTGGCGACGGGTATGGCGGCAGGGCTCCTGGTCCACCAGCGGCAGCAGAACGCGGCCCAGGTGCGCGCAGCGACGCCACAGCATGTCGTGGTCCGAGGCCACGGTAGATCCTCTCTAAGGCGCCGCTCCTGATGGCGAGAGCGGTTCGTTGAACACTGCATGGAGTGTCCGGTTGAGCGCCTGGTCCCCGATGAGTCGTGGGCGCTGTTCCGGCGGGTGGTGCCACCGACAGAGGTGAAGCGCCCGCAAGGTGGCGGCCGGGGCCGATGATCGCGAGGCCCTGGCCGCGATCATCTTCGT
>NZ_JBFAET010000316.1:0-6576 GCF_040642095.1 Streptomyces sp. NPDC020362 | reverse complement strand
AACGCTCACGGCCGCGGCGGGTCGGGGCCGCGGCGGCCCGGGGGGGCGGGGCGGGGGGTGTGTGTCGCCCCCCCGTTTTAAACTGTGCGTTTGGGGGTGGCCCGCCCCGCGGCTGGGCCCACCCGGAGGTCAGGCCACGGGTTCCGGGACGCGCTCGGGGCCCGCGGACGGCGTCCCGGACAGCCGCCCCGGCCACCACACCCGCCGCCCCAGCGCCACGCTCGCGCTGGTCACCAGGTAGGTGCGGACGAGGAAGGTGTCCAGCAGCACGCCGACCGCGATGACGAAGCCCAGCTCGACGAGCGGGACCAGACCCATGTCGGTGAGCACGGCGAAGGTGGCGGCGAGGACGAGGCCTGCGGAGGCGATGACCCCGCCGGTCGTCCGCAGGGCGGTCAGCGCGGCCTCGACGGGCTCCACGCCCCGCAGCGACTCCTCCCGCATACGGTGCATCAGGAAGATGCCGTAGTCGACGCCGAGGGCGACCAGGAACACGAAGGACAGCAGGCCGAGCCCCGGATCGGTGCCGTGGAAGCCGAACAGCGGTCCGAACACCAGCCCGCCGACGCCGAGCGCCGCGCCCCACACGGCGACCACGGCGGCCACCAGGATCAGCGGCGCGACCAGGGAGCGCAGCAGGACGACCAGGATCAGCAGCACGGACAGCAGGACGATCGGTACGACGACCAGCCGGTCGCGGGCGTTGGTGTCCTCCAGGTCCAGCTGCTGGGCGCTGGGCCCGCCGACGTAGGAGCCCTCGATCCGGTGCCGGAGCGCCTTGATGGTGGCGGTCTCGGCGGCGGACTGGGGCGGGGCGGACGCGGTCACCGAGATCTCGGTCCAGCCTCCGCCGGTACGGCCCTGCTGCGCGCTCGCCACTCCCCGGGTGCGCTCGGCCGCCGCCAGCGTGGCGTCGGCGCGGCTCGCCGGGGTGAGGATCTCGATGGGCTGCGCGGAGCGCTCGGGGAAGGCCTTCGCGAGGGTGTCCATGGCGGCGACGGAGTCGGGCCGGTCGACGAAGGTGTCGAGCTGCTTCACCGGCCCCGGCAGGTTCAGCACGCCCAGTGCGAGCGCGCCGAGCAGGACGGCGCCAAAGGCGAGGACGGTCAGCGGGCGGCGCCCGGCCGAGGAGCCCATCGCCGCGAACAGCGACCGGCGTTCCCTGGGCGTGCTGCCGTAGGCGGGCACGAGCGGCCAGAACAGCCGGCGGCCGAGCAGCACGAGGACGGCCGGGAGCAGGGTCAGCATCGCGGCCAGCGCGCACAGCACGCCGACCGTGCCGAGCGGGCCCATGCCCCGGCTGGAGTTGAGGTCGGCGGCGAGCAGGCACAGCAGCCCGGCGGCGACCGTGCCGGAGGAGGCGAGGACGGCGGGCCCGCAGCCGCGCAGAGCGGCCCGCATCGCGTCGTACGGCCGCTCGTGGCGTCGTAGCTCCTCGCGGTAGCGGGAGACGAGGAGCAGGGCGTAGTCGGTGCCGGCGCCGAAGACGAGGATCGTCATGATGCCCGCGCTCTGACCGGAGACGGTGGTGCCGAAGGCCTGGTGGAGGCCGTAGGCCGCCGTCCGGGCGAGGAAGTCGGCGACACCGGCGACGACGAGCGGGACCAGCCACAGCAGCGGGCTGCGGTAGATGAGGATCAGCAGGATCGCGACGACGGCGACCGTGGTGTAGAGCAGGGGTCCGCCGAGGGAGGCGTACACCCCGGAGGCGTCTGTGGCGAGCGCGGCCGGCCCGCCCGCCTCGACCGTCAGGCCGCCCCGGCCGTGGGCGACCCGGCGGACGTCGTCGACGAAGGTGTCGCGCTTGTTCTCGTCGGTGCCGGGCTCGTTGCTGGCGACCGGGTACATCAGCGTGGTGCCGTCGGCGGACGGGATGCCCCGGGGGGTGGTGGTCAGGGTGTGGCGGTGGGCGACGGCCGCCACCTGGCGTCCCGCCGTCGTCCGGTCGGCGGCGGTGAGGCCGCCCGCGCGGTGGTAGACGAGGACCAGCTCGGTGCTCTCGCCACCCGGCAGCCGGTCCTGGAGCCGGGCGGCCAGGGTGGAGTCGGCGGATGCGGGCAGATAGTCGGTCGCGCGGTTCTGCTGGACGTCGGTGAGTTTGGCGGCGAACGGCCCCGCCACGGCCAGCAGGACCACCCACAGGCCCAGCACCAGCCAGGGCAGGCCTCGGCGCCCGCCTGTCGCACGTGTTCTCGCGGCCCCCATGGAAACGGGCCCTCCCTCTGGAGCGGATGTCTGGATACGGCTTCCAGACTTCCGCCGCGGCGGGCCGTGTTCGTCGGGCGTGGGGGCGAGTTCGGGGGTACTGCCACGGGTGTCCGGGCGGCGCCCGTACTCCCCGGGGAGTATCAGGACGGCGCGGGGCCCGGCCGGGTGTCGACCGCGTACGCCCCGGCCGGACGGCTGTCAGGACCGCGTCCGGCGCGGCCGGACAGGTGTCAGGACCGCGCGCGGCCCCGCCGGACAGTCGTCAGGACCGCGTGCCGCCCGGCCGGACAGGTGTCAGGACGGTGTGCGTGCCGCGGCCAGCAGGCGGTTCACGTCGTCGCTGCAGATGGTCAGGGCCGCGCCGATCGTGGTGAGGGCGTCGCGTTCGGCGGGGGTGTAGGGGCCGTCGGCCAGCGCGATGCGGGCCGCCTGGAGGAACAGGCCCTCACGGCCGCCCGGGGCGAGATGGGGGGCGAGCGGGTCGAGGGCCTCGTGCAGCTCTATGGCGAGGCTCGCCCCGCACGGTCCGCCGAGCACCCGGCCGGTGTCGGCGGCGAGTGCCTCGACCAGGGCGGCCAGCTGGTCCTCGGAGCAGTCCTCGAAGCCGGCCGTGCGAACCGCACCGGCGGCCGTCTCCAGGGCCGTGCGGGAGCCGGTGCCGCCCGCGGCCAGGACGGCGAGGGCGACGGTGTGCACGGCGTCGCGCAGCATCGCGGAGAAGCGCCGGGTGGTGGGGTGGTCGAGGACGTCGGTGCCGTAGTGGTGGCGGCAGGACGCGCACTCCACGACGGGTCCGGTCGTCCCGCGCGGCAGCACGGGCACCCCGAGGAGGGTGAAGCGGCGGCGCCCGGTGAGCCGCTGGTAGTTGCGGTCGCCTCCGCAGCCGGGGCAGAAGAACTCGCCGTCTCCCACGGGTGTCCATGCGGTGCGGGTGCCCAGAAGGCGCACAGCCCTGGTGGCACGGCCGTCTCGTCCCCGTACTGGCAGCACGTCGCACCTCCGTAACCGCACGGCAACATCGCCGCGCTGGCGTGATGTTAGCCACATCACGGAGGCTGAGTCAGTACCCCGTACGAGACCTTTCTGTGACCTCGGGGGCGCGATGGCCGATAAGCGACGGAGCCCGGACCGTCGTACACGACGGTCCGGGCCCCGAAACGGCCGGTCAGAGCGGTCAGCGGGCCGCGCGGTTCACCGCGGAGACGACCGCCTTCAGCGACGCACGCGTCGTGTTCGCGTCGATGCCGATCCCCCACAGGACCTTGTCGTCGATCGCGCATTCGATGTAGGAGGCGGCCTGCGCGGAGGCGCCCTCGCTCATCGTGTGCTCCTGGTAGTCCAGCAGGCGTACGTCGACGCCGATGGACTGCAGGGCGTCGAAGAAGGCGGAGATCGGACCGTTGCCGGAGCCGGTCAGGACGGTGTCCTGGCCGTCCACCGTGGCCTCGACCGTCAGGGTGTCGACGCCGTCCGTGTCGGTCGTCGACTGGCCGGTCCTGACCTGGATGCGGCCCCACGGGTTGTCCGGGTTCGGCAGGTACTCGTCCTGGAAGACCGCCCAGATCTCCTTCGGGGTGATCTCGCCGCCCTCGGCATCCGTCTTGGCCTGGATGAGCCGCGAGAACTCGATCTGCATCCGGCGCGGCAGGTCCAGCTTGTGGTCGTTCTTCAGGACGTAGGAGATACCGCCCTTGCCGGACTGCGAGTTGACCCGGATGACCGCCTCGTAGGAGCGGCCGACGTCCTTGGGGTCGATCGGCAGGTACGGCACCGCCCACTCGATGTCGTCGACGGTGACGCCCTTGGCCTCGGCGTCGGCCTCCATGGCGTCGAAGCCCTTCTTGATGGCGTCCTGGTGGGAGCCGGAGAAGGACGTGTAGACCAGGTCGCCCACGTACGGGTGGCGCGGGTGGACCTCCATCTGGTTGCAGTACTCCCACGTGCGACGGATCTCGTCGATGTCGGAGAAGTCGATCTGCGGGTCGACGCCCTGGGAGAACAGGTTCATGCCCAGGGTGACCAGGTCGACGTTGCCGGTGCGCTCGCCCTGCCCGAACAGGCAGCCCTCGATGCGGTCGGCGCCGGCCATCAGGGCCAGCTCGGCGGCCGCCACGGCCGTACCGCGGTCGTTGTGCGGGTGGACGGACAGGCAGACGTACTCGCGGCGGGAGAGGTTGCGGTGCATCCACTCGAAGCGGTCCGCGTGCGTGGAGGGGGTCGAGCGCTCCACGGTGGCGGGCAGGTTGAGGATGATCTCGCGGCCCGGGCCCGGCTGGTAGACGTCCATGACCGCCTCGCAGACCTCCAGCGCGAAGTCCAGCTCGGTGTCGGTGAAGATCTCGGGGCTGTACTGGTAGCCGAACTCGGTCTCGGGGCCCAGCAGTTTCTCGGCGTACTCCATCACCAGGCGGGTGCCGTCGACGGCGATCTGCTTGATGTCGTCCCTGGAGCCGCGGAAGACGACCCGGCGGAAGACCGGGGCGGTGGCGTTGTACAGGTGGACGGTGGCCCGGCGGGCCCCCTTCAGGGACTCCACGGTCCGCTCGATCAGGTCCTCGCGGGCCTGGGTCAGGACGGAGATCGTCACGTCCTCGGGGATCGCACCCTCTTCCTCGATGATCGAGCGTACGAAGTCGAAGTCGGTCTGGCCGGAGGCGGGGAAGCCGACCTCGATCTCCTTGTAGCCCATCTTGACCAGCTGGTCGAACATCCGGCGCTTGCGCTCGGGGGACATCGGGTCGATCAGGGCCTGGTTGCCGTCACGCAGGTCGGTGGAGAGCCAGCGGGGGGCGGCGGTGACGCGCTGCTCGGGCCAGGTGCGGTCCGGGATGTCGACCTGCTCGTAGCGGCCGTACTTGTGGATCGGCATGGAACTGGGCTGCTGGCGGTTGGCCATGATGGCGTGGGCTCCTCGAAGATGTCCGGTTGTGTCCGGTGTCCGGAAGGACGGCCGACGACGCAACGCCAAAGCTCCGCGGGGAGGGAGTCGGCCTTGTCTACAGGCCCTCGCCGCGGCAACTAAGGAGAAGCAGCCCGAAACGCATGATGCTCCGCAGCCTAGCCGAGGGGCGCCGGGTGCGTGGGCCTGTATCAGTATGCGGAACCGATGGAACAAATTGGACAAATGGTGCGCCATATCACGCGCGCTACGGAGTGCGAGCGGCATGCCACCGGATTGTCACCCTATTTCACCAATCATGGTCGCAGGTAGTGACACCGAAGTAACTCAGTGCAAGGGTGCCGGGCATGACGACCAACGGGGGCTTTGAGCCCGTCTTCTGCCCGATCGTGCCGCCGCACGTCCTCGACCGGCTGGCCCAGCACGAGGACCCAGCCGTCGCCGACGCCGCACAGCGCACCCTGGAACACGACGCCCTGCACCGCACCCGGCGCAGGATCACCGCGGTGCGGGGCGCGGCCGCGCCCGCCGGCACCCCGTCCGACAAGCCGAACCGCACCATCTACGACGCCCACCACACCGAGACCCTGCCGGGCACGAAGGTGCACTCCGAGCAGGACCAGCCCGCCAAGGACGCGACCGTCAACCGCGCGCACGCGGGCCTGGGCGCCACGTTCGACCTGTACCTCAAGGTCTACGGCCGGCACTCGATCGACGACGCGGGACTGCCACTGACCGCGACCGTCCACTACGGCGAGAAGTACGACAACGCCTTCTGGAACGGCGAGCAGATGGTGTTCGGCGACGGCGACGGCGAGCTGTTCCTCGACTTCACCCTCCCCATCGACGTGATCGGCCACGAGCTGACCCACGGCGTCACCCAGTACACGGCGAACCTGGAGTACTACGGCCAGTCCGGAGCGCTCAACGAGTCCGTGTCGGACGTGTTCGGCTCACTGATCAAGCAGTACGCGCTGGGCCAGAGTGCGGACCAGGCCGACTGGCTGATCGGCGCGGGGCTGCTCGGGCCGAACATTCACGGCGAGGCGCTGCGCTCGATGAAGGCACCGGGCACGGCGTACGACGACCCGAACCTGGGCAAGGACCCGCAGCCCGCGACGATGGACGGCTACGTCCGGACGAGCCGCGACAACGGCGGGGTGCACACCAACTCCGGCATCCCGAACCACGCCTTCTACCTGGCCGCCTCCGCGATCGGCGGCCATGCCTGGGAGAGGGCCGGGCAGATCTGGTACGACGTGCTGACCGGCGGTGACCTGAAGTCGGACGCGCAGTTCGCCGACTTCGCGACGCTGACCGTGAAGGCGGCCCGGGAGCGGTTCGGCGCCGGCGACGAACTCCAGGCCGTGCAGAAGGCGTGGGAGCAGGTCGGGGTGCCGACGCTCTGATTCCGTACTAGACAGGGACCCATGCGTATTCAGGTACGGCGCACGGGCGGTTTCGCAGGC
>NZ_JBFAET010000315.1:0-6602 GCF_040642095.1 Streptomyces sp. NPDC020362 | reverse complement strand
GGATGGCGGTGCTTCGCGGGGCTGGCGGTCGCCCTGGGGGACGGGCGGGGCTGCGGCGCGTGGGGGGGGGCGGGGGGGGCTGGGCGCCCGGCGCCGCCCCCCGCCCGGCCCCCGCCGGCCTAGAGGGGGCCGCTGCGGCGCCGGCTCGTGTACTGGTCCATCAGCTTGCCGCGGGTGGTCTCCAGGCGGCTGGCGAGGATCTCGGCGACCGTCCGCACCAGCGACAGCCCGAGCAGCGGGTCCTCCACGCACAGCGCGAGCACCGAGGGCCCGTCGAACTCGTAGGCCCGTACGTTGCTGAAGGCCACCGCTCCGAAGTCCCACTCGTACGGCGGGAACAGCCAGGACCAGCCGAGCATGTCGCCCGCGCCCAGCGTGGCGACGGTGACCCGCTGCCGGGAGGTGACCTGTGTGTCGAGGTGGACCGCGCCCGAGCGGATCACCCAGAAGCGGTCGGCGGTGCCGCCCGCCTCGAAGATCCGGCTGTCCTCCGGGAAGGAGATCTCCTTGGCCAGCTCCATCAGCCGCTCGCGCTGTGTCTGCGGGAGGGCGGTCAGCAGTTTGATCGCTTTGGTCATGGCGCGGGACTCCTCGCCGGCAGCGGGTCGGGTGTTTTCCCCAAGCCCATTTCAGCCGCTGCCACCGTCCCGAGCACCTCGAAGGAGGCGGATCGGTGCGGTCAAGCCTGTTCGGAGACGAAAAAAGCCCTGGCTGGACGGGGGAGACCAGCCAGGGCCGTTCGCGATGATGAAGGGGGACGTTTCCGGTCGACCCCGTCACCACGTATGTGTGAACCGTAAACCATCTGGAACGGAATCGCACGATCAGGACCGGGTCGGGTGACCTGTTTCACCCCGGCCCCGGCCAGGCCCGTCCCCGCGGCACCGGAAGCGGCGTTTGCCGCCGAGGAGGCCGGGCAGGCGGAGTCTCGTGCTTCGGACCGGAGGCGCGCGCCCAGCGGGAACGTACGACTGCCACGGGCCCTCTCCCGGCAGGACCGGCGGCGCACCCGCGGCGAACCCTGACACCACCGTTCGGGCACGGCCGGAACCCCTGTTCCGTCCGTGCCCCTACATCCTCGTTCAGGAGCGATTGCGCATGCTGACCGACATGGCGAAAGGCCGTACCGGCACGCACGACACCGCCTGCGCCGCATCCCCGCGGCGGACCCATGACGACACCCCCGACACCACGGCCCTCTTCGCCCGGCTGGCGGACCTGGCGGACGGCCCCGAGCGGGACGCCGTACGCGACGCACTGGTCACCGCGTGGCTGCCCATGGCCCACAGGATCGCCGGCCGCTTCCGCGACCGCGGGGAGGCCGTGGAGGACCTGCGCCAAGTGGCCGCGCTCGGGCTGGTCAAGGCCGTCGACCGGTTCGACCCGGCGCGGGGGGCCTTCGAGAGCTACGCGGTGCCGACCATCACCGGCGAGGTCAAGCGGCACTTCCGGGACCGGATGTGGGCGGTCCGGGTGCCCCGCCGGGTCCAGGAGCTGCGCAACCGCGTACGCGTGGCACGCCGCGAACTCACCCAGCACCCCGGCACCCCCGAACCCACCGCCGCCGACCTCGCCGTCCGCACCGGCCTCACCGAGGAGCAGGTCGCCGCCGGCCTGGAGGCCCTGGACAGCTTCAGCACCCTGTCGCTGGACGCCGAGGCGGCCACCGGTGAGGACGGCTGCAGCCTCGCCGACATGCTCGGCGCCACGGACTCCTCCTACGATGTCGTCGTCGACCGCGAGGCCGCCAAGGAAGGCCTGCGACGGCTGCCCGAACGCGAGCGCGCCATCCTCTACATGCGCTTCTTCGAGGACATGACGCAAAGCCGCATCGCCGACCGGCTCGGCATCTCCCAGATGCACGTCTCCCGGCTCATCAGCCGCAGCTGTGCCCGGGTCCGCGCCGAGGCCCTGGGCCGGCCGCAGGGCCGACGTGCGGTCACTTCGCCGACGGTTCCCGTGTGATGCCAAGCGGCCGGGCCAGACCCGACACCGACTCGTCCAGGCGCTGCAGATGCCTCAGCACCCGGTCGGTCACGCGGCCGTAGCGCGGCGTGCGCAGGGTGCCGGGCTCCAGCATCGACGCGATGCTGGGGCCGGTCTCGATCCGCTCCGCGGTCCGAGGGTCCGCCACGCGTGCGCCGATCGCCTCGATGTTGTGCACGATCCGCCGGCCCGCACCGCGCAGCCGGGGATCCGCCGCGATCGACGGGTGTGTGGGCAGCAGCTCGGCGGTGGCCGCGAGGGAACGCGCGTGATAGGCACAGGTCTCCAGCAGCGCCACGACGTACCGGGCCGTGTCCCGGCGGGAGCGCAGCGGGCTGACCGGGTGGGTGAGCGGCTGGGTGGCGGCCCGCAGGTCGGCCAGCGCCTGGTCGAGATCGCGCGCCTTGTCCACCAGGTCGTACGGCGGTCCGCCGCTGAGCTGGTCCACGGCGCCTCGGGTGACGTCCGCCAGCTCGTCGAGGACGCCGACGAGCAGCTCATTGGTGCGCCGGTCGGTGTCGATCGGCAGCACGACCGCCGCCGCGATCACTCCGCAGGCCGCGCCCAGGGCCGTCTCCTCCACACGCAGCACCAGCACCGACGTGCTGTAGGTGTTCAGCAGGGAGTACAGCAGCCCCAGCATCGCCGTCACGAAGAACGACATCAGCGTGTAGGACAGGGGCGCGGTGTAGAACATCGCGAACACGAACAGCAGGACCAGCGCGAACGCCGTCCACGTGTGCTGTCCGACCAGCCCGGCGAGCACGATGCCGGCCACCACGCCGAGGACCGTGCCGACCAGCCGCCGGTAGCCCTTCACCAGGATCTCGCCGGTGGAGGCGGTGTTGATGAACACGATCCAGCAGGTCAGCACCGCCCAGTACCAGCGCTGGCTGGAGAGCAGTTCGCCGCCGGCGATGGCGAGCGAGGAGCCGACCGCCACCTGCACGGCGGCCCTCGTGGTGGGCCGCCCGAGTCCGGTCGGCTGCGGCTTTTCGGGCTCGTCCTCCTCGCTGCCCTCGATGGCGGCGTCCTCGGCGTCCAGCTCCTCGCGGGAGCGGGCCGTCGCCGGGGTGTCGTCGGACTCGTCCTGCGGCCCGTCCAGGGCGATGCGCAGCCCGAGCACCGCCCGGGCGGCCTCGCCGAGGCCCCGGAAGACGTCCTCCACGGCCGGAGCGGCCTTCGGCAGGTTCTCCTCCTCCCGGTAGCCGAGCAGCCGGTTGCGCACCTGTGACAGCGCGGTCCCGGAGGCCTCGCCCACCGGCCGCAGCACGAGCAGGCGCAGCGCCTCCAGGTCCCGGCGCAGCATCGAGGTCGCCTCGTCCCCGACGGGCAGTTCGCCGCCCGGCGGGAGGGGAGCGCCGGGCAGGTGCAGGGTGAGGGTGTCCGTCCGCTCGGCGCTGCGCGCGGTGAGCAGCAGCAGACCGAGGCGCTCGGATGCGATCTCGGCGTCGGCGATCCGGCGCTGCAGCAGCCGCGCCGTCGCCTCGTCCAAGGGGCCGTCCTCCAGCCGCCCCTGGATCATCAGCGCCGTCTCGTGCAGACGCGCGGTGCCGGTGCGCAGGTGCTCCAGGACCTTCTCCACGTCCTCCGGTCCCGCGTCCAGCAACTCGATCTGAGCGGTGATCAGCTGCCCGAGCCGGGCCCGGAAGGCCCTGCGCAGCCGGTCCAGGGTGCCCGCCGGGGTCTGCGGCAGCAGCACGAAGCGGGCGGCGGCGCTGCAGGCGAACGCCACGGCGATGACCCCGTACAGGGCGGGCAGCGCGGACGGCGTCGCGTGCACGAACAGGGAGAGGAAGTAGATCTGGAAGACGACCAGGCCCAGGGCGGTGCCGCGGTCGCCGAACCGGCGTCCGTAGACGGCGCAGAAGATGAGGACGACGAAGAACACGTCGCCCACCACGACCCGTTGGTTCAGCAGCGTGCCCAGCGACATCGAGGCGAGCGCCACCGGCAGGCCCAGCGCAAGGGTCACGGCCTGCCGGGAGCGCTGCTTCTCCTGGACGGCGAAGGTCGCGACCATCGCCGTCATGGCCCCCGCGACCAACTGCGGTACCGGGACGCTCAGCAGGGCCAGCACGGCCAGGGTGAGGGCGATGGCGGTCACCGTGCGCAGGCCCGCGGTGAGCCTGATCAGCCCGGGATCGGATGCCGCAAGCCGGTCCCACATTCGTGCCCACCCCGACCGAACCGCTGCCCTCACGCCGCCGCGCTCTCTCCCGTGCCAGAACTTGATCTCCGCCCCAGCATGGCACGACGCCCGCGACTACCTGCCTTCGGCCAGCGTGTGCGCGACGAGCGCGTTGGCGTGCCCGTGGCCCAGGCCGTGCTCGGACTTGAGCCAGGCCACCAGTTCCATGTGCTTGGTCAGGGGCGAGGACCGGATCAGCTCCAGCCATTCGGCGACCGGGCGGCCGTACTTCTTCTCGATCGAGGGGAAGTAGCTCTGCGGGCCCTTCACGGTCTTCTCGGTCATGGTGGTGTGTCCCCTCGTGTGTCGTGTGTCGATCACCGAGGAAGACCGCCGACCGACCGGGAAGTGATCGGCGGTCCCCGGTGATGCGCGTCACATCAGGGGCTCTTGGCGGCCCCACCCTCCACGTGGGCGCGCACCTGCTCCTGCGTCAGATAGGAGTCCGTGTACTCGAAATCCTTCAGCCGGGGGGGTTTGCGCGTCTGGAAGCCCGTGCGGACGAAATCGTCGCCCGCGACCGCGTTCAGCAGCCAGTTGGTCATCACCCGGGTCTTGGCCACGTTGGTGCGCAGCGCCGACCAGTGATAGCCGCGGGCCACCGCCTGGGCGGGCACGCCGCGCAGTTCGATGCCCAGGGGCTTGGAGACGGCGTCCTTACCGCCGAGGTCGACGACGAGACCGAGGTCCGGGTGGACGTAGGGCTCCAGAGGCCGGTTGCGCAGCGTCGCGACGACGTTGTCCGCGACCTTCCTGCCCTGGCGCATGGCGTGCTGGGCCGTGGGCGGGCAGACCGCGCCCTCCTCGCGCTTGGCCTTGTCGGGCACCGCCGCCGAGTCGCCGAGCGCGAACACCCCGTCGTGACCCGGCAGGGTCATCTCGGCGGTCACCGTGAGCCGGCCGCGAACCGTTTCTGCGCCGAGCGTGGCGATCAGCGGACTGGCGACCACTCCGGCCGTCCAGATCAGGGTGTGGGTGGGTACCACCCGGCCGTCGGTGAAGGTGACCTCCTCGGGGCCCGCCTTGTCGATCGACACGCCGAGGGAGACGTCGATGCCGCGCCGGCGCAGGATCTCCTGCGCGCTGCGGCCGAGCTTGTCGCCCAGCTCCGGCATGAGCTTCGGCGCGATGTCGATCAGATGCCACTTGATCAGGCCCGGGTCGAGGCGCGGATAGCGCTGGACGGCGGCGTGCGTGAGCCGTTGCAGACAGGCCGCGGTCTCGGTGCCCGCGTATCCGCCGCCGACCACCACGAACTGCAGCCGTGCGGCACGCTCGGCTGGGTCGTCGCTGGCGTCCGCGAGGTCCAGCTGCGAGATGACGTGGTCGCGGATGTAGGCGGCCTCGGCGAGCGTCTTCATTCCGAAGGCGTGCTCGGTGAGCCCCGGGATGTCGAAGGTGCGGGTCACGCTGCCGGGTGCCAGCACGATGTAGTCGTACCGCTCGTCGACGATCTTGTCGGTGATGGTGCGGATGACGCAGACCTTGGCCTTCAGGTCCACGCCGATCGCGCCGCCCGGGATGATCCGGGTGCGGTACTTCTTGCTGCGGCGCAGCGAGACGGCGATCGACTGCGGCGTGAGCACGCCGGAGGCGACCTGGGGCAGCAGCGGGAGGTAGAGCTGGTAGGCGTACGGCGTCACCAGGGTGACGTCGGCCTCGTCGGGGGCGAGTTTCCGCTCGAGGCGGCGGACGCACTCGACTCCGGCGAAGCCTGCTCCGACCACCAGGATCCTGGGTCGTGTCACGGTGTCCATCCCTTTCTGCGGCTCCAGACGGTTCCGACTCGACGCCGTCCGTGTGCCCCGGATCGCTGCCACCGCATCGATCCCACCGTGCCCCGAGCCGTTCCGCCAGCTGGGTGCGGCAGGCAGACGAACGCGTGGGCACCAGCATGCCCCCGCAGCCGCCGGCGTAACCGGAACTTGCCCGGATCCGACGGTCACCAGGGCAGGAACACGTGGATGTCCTTGCCATGGTCGTCGACGACGACGCTCACCTGACTGCACAGCGTGTGCACCAGATGCCAGCCGATGCCGCCGCCGCCCGCACTCGGACGGAAGGGCCGCGGCTCGGGCCGGGTCGTGCTGGTGTCGTGCATCGTCACGTGCACCCCGTCGAAGGTGCGGCGCAGCCGCAGGGCGAAGGGCCCGGGAGCGTACTGGATGGCGTTGGCGGCCAGCTCCGTCACGACCAGCAGAATGTCGTCCCAGTACTCCGGCGTGCCGGGCGGGGCGTCCCGGGCGAGTGCGCACAGGAAGTTCTCCGCGGCGAGCCGCGCGCCCGTCACGTTGCGCAGCTCACCCGGGAAGGAGAACGAACGCTCGTACCTCTCCTCCGAGGGCTGTGTGTCGTCCCAACGCGGCTCCGTCGCCATCTCGCATTCCCCGGCCTCGGGGGGGGGGGGCGCCCCCGCCCCCCCCCC
>NZ_JBFAET010000314.1:0-6640 GCF_040642095.1 Streptomyces sp. NPDC020362 | reverse complement strand
GGCCCGGGCCGTGACGGACCGGGCCGCGTAGAGCCGTTGTGCCCGGCCCGCCGTACCGGCGCAACGGCTGCCGCCGACGAAGGGAACGACGAAAGGAACACGGTGACGTCCCTGAAGGCGCCTCAACAGCGCCGTGAGCACGCTCATGGATGCGGCCGCCGCGGCACCCCCGAGCCCGGCCCGCCGGCCCGCGGCCCGAGCGCCTGATGGCGGCGCCGGCGCCCCGGGCGGCGGGCGGGGGCCGCGGCCTCGCGGTGCTCCTGGTGCTCACGGGCGCGGCCGGGCTGCTGGCCTCCTGGGTCATCACGCTCGACAAGTTCAAGCTGCTCGAGAACCCGAACTTCACGCCCGGGTGCAGCCTGAACCCGGTGGTGTCCTGCGGCAGCGTCATGAAGAGCCCGCAGGCCTCGGTCTTCGGATTCCCCAACCCGATGCTGGGCCTGGTGGCCTACGGCGTCGTGATCTGCGTCGGCGTGAGCCTGCTGGCCGGCGCCGCCTTCCCCCGCTGGTACTGGCTGACCTTCGACGCGGGGTGCCTGTTCGGGGTCGGATTCGTCTCCTGGCTGCAGTTCCAGTCCCTGTACCGGATCAACGCGCTGTGCCTGTGGTGCTGTCTGGCGTGGGTCGCGACGATCCTGATGTTCTGGTACGTGACCTCCTTCGCCGTGCAGCGGCGGTTCCTGCCCGCGCCGGCCGCGCTGCGGATCTTCTTCGCCGAGTTCACCTGGCTGCTGCCGCTGCTGCACATCGCGATCGTCGGCATGCTGATCCTGACCCGCTGGTGGGACTTCTGGACCGCCTGACCGCCGCGGTTCCCCCACATCCCGAACTGACGTCGTTCTCCCGGCCGTTGCACGACGCGGGCGCCGATCCCCCCGCGTCGCGACACGCGCTCCTGTCACCGGTCCGGCGGCACGGCGGTGACCGGGAGGGCCGCCGGGCGGTTACCGCTGCTGACAACCGAACCGGACGAGGAGTGAACGATGGTCCAAGACGTCGGCGGAGCGCCGGTCGGCGGACAGCGCGGCACACCGGTCGCGGGCAGAGCACGGTACCTGGGCAGAACACGGCGGGACGTGACCCGCAGGCTGCTCTCCTCGGCCGTCGCCGCGGCGCTCGCCCCGGTGGCCGCGGCCTGCGCACGGCCCTCGCCCGCCCCGGACGACGGCCGGCGGGCCACCGCCTTCGACGAGACCTACCGGGGCCGCCACATCCGCGGCGCCGAGGTCCCGACGGCACGGCGGGACGCCGCCGGCCAGTGGGAGGTCACGATCGACGGCCGCCCCCTGCACCTGATGCGCCGCGCGGACGGCAGCTGGCTGAGCATGATCGACCACTACCGCTCGTACGCGACCCCGCTGGCCGCGGCCCGCGGGGCGGTCGACGAGCTGAGTCCCGGGGAACAACTGCGCGATCTGGCGCCGGGCCCGATGGGCGGGGGGCCGATGTACGGGGGTGGCGAGCATGGCGTACACGCGTAAGAACGTCACCAGTCTGACCCGTGCCGAGCGGCAACGGTTCGTGGGTGCACTGCTGGAGGTCAAACGGCGCGGTGAGTACGACGAGTTCGTACGGATGCACATCGCGTACAACAAGCCCGACGGCGAGCGCGGGCTGCGCACCGCCCACATGGCGCCCTCCTTCCTGCCCTGGCACCGCAAGTTCGTGCTGGAGCTGGAACAGGCGCTGCGCCGGGTGGACCCCTCGGTGACGGTGCCGTACTGGGACTGGACCCGCGACCGCAAGCCCACCGCCATGCCGTGGACCGACGACCTGCTCGGCGGCACCGGACGGCGCTCGGACCGGCAGGTGATGACCGGCCCGTTCGCCTACCGGGCGGGCCACTGGAGGATCAGGGAGGGCGTGACCACGGGGGAGTTCCTCACACGCGACCTCGGCAACGCCCGCGCCCCGATCCAGCTGCCGACCCGCGCCGACCTGGACAAGGCGCTGGCCGACCGGGTCTACGACACCGCGCCGTGGGACTCGACGGTCACCAAGGGCTTCCGCAACAGGATGGAGGGGTGGGGACCGGGCCGGGGCAGCGGATCCTGGCACAACCACAACCGGGTGCACCGCTGGGTCGGCGGGCTGATGCTCGGCGGCGCCTCCGCCAACGACCCCGTCTTCTGGCTCCACCACGCCTTCGTCGATCTGCAGTGGACCCTCTGGCGGCAGCGGTACGGCAACCCCCGCTACCTCCCGGCCGAGCCGCCCGGTGCGCACGACGCCCAGCACGGCCGGATCGTGTCCCGCCACGAGAGGCTGCCGCCGTGGAACGTGACACCGGACGAACTGGAGGACATGAGGGGCATCTACCAGTACGTGTGAGGCCGGTTCGCGGGAGGAGCACGCAGGAGGAGTCCCGGCGGTCGGGCCCAACCGCCGGGCGGCCTCTCCCCGGTACCACCACGAACCACGGAGAGGACGAACTCGCGGATGTGGTCACCGACTTCGGCCTCGTCGGCACCGACGACCCGATCACCGTCCACTGATCGCTTCGCCGTTCGAGACGTCACGCATTCCGCTGAAAAGCCGGCGACACGGCGGCCACCGCTCGCGCGCACGGCACTCCCTTGATCGATTCTGTGCCTTCTGCGAACGGAGACGCCCGTGCGAATTTCTGACATCCAGCGCTGCGAGGTCCGTCCCGGACTGCTCGTCGAGTGGACGTTCAGCCCGGCGACCCGCGCGGCGGCGGCAACGCTGCCGACGGACTCGCGGCCGCCGGCGTACATCCAGGAAGGGCACATCAGAACGGCGCGGTCGGTGCGCGAGGACGGCCTGTTCGTGCCGACCTGGCTCGGTGCGGCGTTCGACCTGCCGGGCCGGGTCGACCTCGACGCGCTGGAGGAGGCGCTGCGCGGCTGGACGCTGCGGCACGAGACGCTGCGCAGCGGCTTCAGGTGGGCCGGGGACGAGATGCACCGGTTCACCCTCGCCGAGGACGACGTGTCGCTGCGCCGCGAGCCGGTCGGCGACTTCACCGACGCGGGCGCGCTGGTACGGCACTTGCAGGACCGATTCGACGTGGCGGCGGACGCGCTCGGCTGGCCGAACCTCATCTACACGGCGGTCGTCCGCGACGACTCCACCAGCGTGTACATGGCCTTCGACCACACCAACGTCGATGCCTACTCCCTGCAGCGCATCCCGGACGAGATCCACGAGTTGTACACGGCACAGCTCACGGGCCGCACCCTGACCCAGACGCCGGTCGGCAGTTACGTCGACTTCTGCGAGCAGGAGCGGGCCAACGCGGACGGGATCGACGACACGCACACGATCGTCGACCGCTGGCGGGCGTTCATCCGCCGGTGCGACGGCAGGCTGCCGGACTTTCCCGTCGACCTCGGTGTGCAGCCCGGCGACCCGCTGCCCACCCAGAAGCTGATGCGCGAGCCGCTCGTGGACGCGGACGCCGCCGCCGCGTTCGAGGCGTACTGCAGGCCCTACGGCGGCAGTCTGGTGGGCGTCCTGGCCGCGACCAGCCTGATCGTCCACCAGCTCGGCGGACATCCGGTCTACCGCGCCGTGGTGCCGTTCCACACCCGGATGAAGTCCACCTGGGCGGACTCCGTGGGCTGGTACGTCGGCGGCGCGCCGATCGAGGTGCCCGCGGCACGGGACTTCGACTCGGCACTCGCCGCGGTGCGCGCCGAGCTGCAGGCCAACCGGTCACTGGCGCGCATCCCGTTGGCCCGGGTGCTGCGCCTGCTCGGCGCGGACTTCCGCCCGACCTCGCCCGACCTGTACTCGATCGTCTCGTACGTCGACGCCCGCGTCGTGCCCGGCTCGGCCCGCTGGACCGAGCGGAAGGCGTACGGGCTGATCCGGGTGTCGTACGGTGACCAGGTGTGTGCCTGGGTCAACCGGCTGCACGAGGGCTTGTGGTTCGCCTGCCGCTACCCGGACACCGACGCCGCGTACAAGAACATGCGGCTGTACGTCGAGGGACTGCGGGACATGGTCGAGTCCGTTGCCGCACGCGTGCCCGTCCGGGATGCGGAGCCGACCCTTTTGTGAACCGGGGACGTCGGCATTCTGCGCCAAATCAACTTTCCTTATTTACGCAGGTGTTGGCGCGGCTCACACAAACCGGTGAATCGATCGCGGAGCACGAGCGGATCATCATCTCGGCGATGGTCCTTGCCGGTGACCACAACCGGCGGAATGCTGCCGCGCTTTCATCAAGTAAGCCTTCTCGAGGCCGGGTTGCGCGGACACGGATATCCGCTGGTGTGGAATACGCCGGACCGCTACTGCTAGTGTTCATTCAGTCACGGTAGGCAATCAGCCTCGATGTGCAGGCAATGAAGAACCGAGGGTTCCATGCGTAAGCTTCAGCAAGTCGTGATCGCAGCAGTGGCGGCCGGCGGTCTGTCCGCCGTCGGTGTCGGCGCCGGTACCGCCTACGCCCACGACAGCGGGCTAAAGGTGAACGACCTTTACCGCCCCTACCAGGAGTGCAGCCCGCAGACGTTCTCCGAGAACAACGTCCCGATCGGCGTGCTCGGTCTCGGCCAGACCCTGGACACCGCCTGCGGCCAGTTCAACAACGCCTTCACCGCCGGCAGCTGAGTTCGGCTGCGTCATCGTGCGCGACGCTTTGTGCGAGCCCTTCGGGGGCACCCCCGAAGGGGCCCGCTCATGTCGGCCCGCCCGGAGTGCGAGGCCGCTTGTCCGGTTCGGATGCCGTCGCGCCGACGTTGAAATCCAGCGCGTGGACGAGCGGTTGTCGGCAAACCGCTGAAAGACGACGCATCTATTCTCCGCGGTGGATGTCGCGGCAATCGCCCTCGGCAGCATCGCGTCTTCGCGGCTCAGCCACGGGCTGCAGCAACAGTGCGCCCCTCACAAAGGAAACGCATCACATGTTCAGCAGGAAGAAGATCGCGGCTGTCTCAGGGCTTCTCGGTGGTCTCGCCGTGGCCTGTACCGGTGTCGCCCAGGCACATGCCGCGTCAGGCCCGGGCATCTGCACGCGCGACATCCAGGGGAACGTCACCTGCGTCCAGCGGATCGAGGGCGAACTGCCCGAGGACGGGGCCTTCCCCCGCCAGGACAACTGCCTGCCGACGCAGCCCTTGACGATCCCCGCGGCCCTGGGCAACGGGAAGATGCGGATCGGGCCCGAGATCACCTGCTCCAGCACGGTTCCGGGCTCCGACCGGGACTTCGACCTGCCTCACGTGCTGGGCTGAGGGCCGGGGCGGAACCTTCCGGTACTTTCCCCGTCCGCCGGGCGGCGAATGGCCGGGACCGGAACGATTTCGGGCCGGTCATTCACTGCCCGCCCCTCCCGGCGCAATGGTGCACCATCATGAGCCGACACGACCGAGCACGCAAAGATCCCAAATTGCTACGAATTGTGTGTATATGCTCACACTAAGTAGTCAACCAGGGCTTGAAGCCCAGGTACGAAAGGGTCTAATCATGCGTAAGTTTCAGCGTGCTGCGGTCGTAGCCGCGGCGGTTGCGGGGCTTTCCGTCCTTGGTGTCGGCGTCAGCTTCGCCGGTGGTGAGGATGACCAGGCTGTTCCGCAGCAGCTCAACGCGGTGGCCAACTCGCAGGCCAACGCCGTGGCCACGTGGGGTGGCTACTCGCAGCAGTGGGGTGTGCCGGGTGGCGACAAGTCCGAGGCGCCCGAAGAGGGCGGCAAGTCCCAGGCGCCCGAAGAGGGTTACGGTCCGGACAGCTCCAAGTAGGGAAGCACTCGGGGGCTCGGTGTGCGCGTCGCAGGCCGTCGCGGTGGCTTCCTCGCAGGCCAACGCCCCGGCCACGGGGCCCCGAAGGCCGTTGCCCAGGTGATCGCGCCGCAGTCCGCACCCTGGCCGGCCGGCGGTCGGCCGCCTGGCGGGCCATCGCGTCCCCCACGGCCTCGGAGCGCCACGACAGACGCATCGACATCCATCAGAACCTCCTCTGCGCATCGCACGAACCGAACGCCCGTGTCCTGGATCAACTCGGGCTGTTCAACGGTGTGCTGAGCAATACCCACAATGGCGAAGGCAGCCCGGACGCGCAGCAGACCCGACAGGGTGCGCGCCCGGGCTGCAGCAACACCGGCGCCGGGCGTACCTGGGAACGCGTCCGGGTGCCGGGACCTCTGTATCGACATTATCCAAGGCTCGGACGCACGCCGGTCGACGGCGAAGGCGCCGGGCCTAGATGTGCAAAGGAGCGCAGTACATGTTCAGTCGGCAGAAGATGGCCACCGTCTCGGGGCTCGTCGGAAGTCTTGCCGTGATCTGCGGCGGGGCCGCGCACGCGAGCGCCGATGAATACCCCAGTGACTGCAGGACCACCGGCCTGTGGGAGACCGTCTGTGTGCGCAAGAGCGAGTCTCAGCACACCGGCAAGGACGGCAAGGATGTCATCAAGCAGACACGGGACTGCTCGACGATCGACCGGCCGCGCGTGGTCTTCCCCGAGGACTACCTGCTGAACGGCGGGTCCCGGAAGGTCGGTGCGGTGGTGGACTGTTCCAACAGGGTGCCGCTGCCCAAGGGCGTCAAGGTGCCTCACCCCAAGTTTTGAGGCGCGAGCGAGGCGCGAGCGGCGAATGCCGGACCGGGAACGTTCCCGGTCCGGCATTTCGGCTTTCCGGGCCCATGAAAGGCCCCGGCGCCCCGGGCG
>NZ_JBFAET010000313.1:0-6694 GCF_040642095.1 Streptomyces sp. NPDC020362 | reverse complement strand
TGATGCAGGGGTTGCCTGCTGGTGGGGCGATGGCGGCGGTGGGTGCTTCGGAGGCCGAGGTTCTTGCCGGGCTTGAGCAGGTGTCGGGGGTGTCGATTGCCGCGGTGAACGGGCCGGAGTCGGTGGTGGTCTCCGGTGTGGAAGCCGGGGTTGAGCAGGTCGTGGAGTTGTGGCGGGAGCGGGGTCACCGGGTGCGGCGGCTGCGGGTGTCGCACGCGTTCCATTCGGCGGCGATGGATCCGGTGCTGGATGAACTCAGCGCCCTGGCCGGTGAGTTGACTCATCAGCGGCCGCAGTTGCTGTGGGCGGGTGCGTTGACGGGTGAGGTGTTGACGGAGTGTGGGGCGGGGTACTGGCCGGCGCAGACGAGGGAGGCGGTGCGGTTCGCGGACGCCGTGCGGACGCTGGCGGCCGAGGGTGTGTCGGTGTTCCTGGAGGTGGGCCCTGATGGTTCGTTGTCGGCGCTGGGTCCGGACGCCGTCGCCGCTGTCGAGGGCGAGGAGAGCGTGTTCGTTCCGCTGCAGCGACGGGACGACAAGGGTGCCACAGGTCTGGTGATGGGCCTGGCGCGGGCGTTCGTACACGGAGCGACCGTGGACTGGACCACGGTGCTGCCGGCCGGGCAGCAGCTGGAACTTCCGACGTACGCCTTCCGGCACCAGCGGTTCTGGCCGCACAGCATCCTCGCGCTGCCGACGGCCGGATCCGCGGCCGGCCCAGACGACGCGGGTACGGCTGCGGAGGCGCAGTTCTGGGCGGCCGTCGAGGGCGGCGATCTGGCGTACATCACCGACGCGCTGGCCGTGGACGGCGGCCGCCCGTTCAGCGAGATCCTGCCGGCCCTGGCGTCGTGGCGCCGGCGCGAGCGGGACCGGTCCGTGACGGCGGGCTGGCGCTACCGCGTCACCTGGGCCCCGGTCGCCGAGCCCGACCCCCGCGTGCTGTCGGGGGTGTGGCTGCTGGTGACCCCGGCGGAGCCGGACGCCGCAGACCTGGCGCAGGGATGCGCGGCCGCGCTGACCGCTCGCGGCGCCGAGGCGCTCGTGGTCGAGGTCCCCGCCGGGACCGTGGACCGGGCCGAGATGGCCGCACTGCTCGGTGAGGCGATGCAGAGTGCGGGCGCGGAGCCTGCCGGTGTGGCCGGTGTGCTGTCGCTGCTGGCACTGGACGAGGCGCCGCTGCCCGACCACCCGGTGGTGGCCGGTGGAGTGGCGGCGACTCTGGTACTCGTGCAGGGACTCGGCGATGCCGGAGTCGTCGCACCCCTGTGGCCGGCCACACGCGGGGCGGTCGTCGCCGGACCCGGTGAGGTGCTGGGCAGCGCGGTGCAGGCGCAGGTGTGGGGCCTGGGCCGGGTGGTGGGTCTGGAGCACCCGGACCGGTGGGGCGGGTTGGTCGACCTGCCCGAGACGGTCGACGAGCGTGCGGGTGCACGACTGGCCGCGGTGCTGGCCGGGTGCGGCGAGGACCAGGTCGCGATCAGGACGGCCGGAATCCTGGGCCGCCGACTGACCCGCGCGCCGCAGTCCCGTGGTTCCGGCGCGGGCTGGACGCCGCGCGGGAGCGTGCTGATCACCGGCGGGACCGGCGCGATCGCCGGGCACGTGGCGCGGTGGCTGGCCGGACGCGGTGCCCCGCGACTCGTACTGACGAGCCGTTCCGGCCCTGACGCCAAGGGCGCCGCGGCGCTCGCGGCCGAGCTTGCGACGGCGGGGTCCGCGGTCGAGGTCGTGGCCTGTGATGTCGGTGACCGTTCGGCGCTCGCCGGGCTGCTCGCCCGGATCGGCCAGAGCGGCCCCGAGCTGTCCTCGGTGATGCACACGGCGGCGGTGCTGGACGACGGAGTCGTGGACCGGCTCTCCGTGTCCCGGCTGGCGACCGTGCTGGGCGTGAAGGCCGGCGGCGCCGTCCATCTCGACGAGCTGACCGCGGACCTGGATCTGGACGCCTTCGTCCTGTTCTCCTCGGTCGCGTCGACGCTGGGAGCCGCGGGTCAGGGCAACTACGCGGCGGCCAACGCGTACTTGGACGCGCTGGCGGAGAACCGGCGCGCCCGCGGGCTGACCGGTCTGACCGTGGCGTGGGGCACCTGGGCGGGCGGCGGCTTCGCCGAGTCCAGCGACGCGGTGCGCAAGCGCGTCGAGCGCGGCGCGATGCCGGCGATGGACCCCCGGCTCGCCGCACGCGCCCTCGGTGAAGCGCTGGACGGCCCCGACGCCGTCGTGACCGTGATGGACGTGGACTGGGCCCAGCTGGCGTCCGCGCCGGGAGCTGCGGACCTGCGGGAGATGCCCCTGGTGCGGGACCTGCCGGAGATCCGCCGACTGGCCCTCGCGGGCGCGGGCACGGCACTGGTGGAGCACGCCGAGGGCGCGCTGGCGCGACGGCTGGCCGGACTGGGCCGCTCCGAGCAGGAGCGGACACTGACCGACGTGGTGCGGGCCGAGGCCGCCGCGGTGCTGGGTCACGCATCGCCGGACGCGGTGCAGGACCGGCGGGCCTTCAAGGACCTGGGCTTCGACTCGCTCACCGCGGTCGAGCTGCGCAACCGCCTGAACACGGTGACGGGACTGCGGCTGCCCGCGACCCTGGTGTTCGACTACCCCACCCCGATGGCGCTCGCCGAGTTCCTGCGCGGGGAATTGACCGGCGAGCACGCGGGTTCCGGCGCGGTGGTCGTCGCCGCGGCGGCCTCGGACGAACCGCTGGCGATCGTCGGCATGAGCTGCCGGTTCCCCGGTGGCGCGGGCAGCCCGGAGGAGTTCTGGACGCTGCTGGCCACCGGCGGCGACGCGATCTCGGGCTTCCCGGACGACCGCGGCTGGGACACCGACAACCTCTTCGACCCCGACCGCGAGTCCGATGGCACCTCCTATGTGCACGAGGGCGGATTCCTCTCCGCAGTGGGGGAGTTCGACGCCGGGTTCTTCGGGATCAGTCCGCGTGAGGCGCTGGCGATGGATCCGCAGCAGCGGCTGCTGCTGGAGACGTCGTGGGAGGCGCTGGAGCGGGCCGGCATCGACCCCGCGACACTGCGCGGCAGCGCGACCGGCGTGTTCGCGGGCGGTTTCTCGTCCGGATACAGCATCGGCATGGCACTGGCCGGCCAGGGTGCGTCCGGCGTCGAAGGCCACATGCTGACCGGTAACGCCACCAGCGTGCTGTCCGGCCGGGTGTCGTACGCGCTGGGTCTGGAGGGCCCCGCGGTGACGGTGGACACGGCGTGCTCCTCCTCCCTCGTCGCCCTTCACCTGGCCGCGCAGGCGCTGCGGTCCGGCGAGTGCTCGCTCGCCCTGGCCGGCGGTGTCACCGTGATGGCGACCCCGAGCACGTTCATCGACTTCTCCCGGCAGCAGGGCCTCTCCGCGGACGGCCGGTGCCGCGCGTTCTCCGCGGACGCGGACGGCACGGGCTGGGCCGAGGGCGTGGGCATGCTCGTGGTGGAGCGGCTGTCCGACGCCCGGCGCAACGGGCATCCGGTCCTGGCGGTGGTGAGGGGCAGTGCGGTCAACCAGGACGGTGCGTCCAACGGTCTCACGGCGCCCAACGGCCCCTCCCAGCAGCGGGTGATCCGCGCCGCGCTGGCCAACGCCCGGCTGTCGGCCGCCGACGTGGACGTGGTCGAGGCGCACGGTACGGGCACCACGCTCGGTGACCCGATCGAGGCCCAGGCCCTGCTCGCCACCTACGGCCAGGAGCGCCCCACGGGCCGGCCGCTGTGGCTGGGCTCGGTGAAGTCCAACATCGGACACACCCAGGCGGCGGCCGGCATGGCGGGCATGATCAAGATGGTGCTGGCCCTGCAGCACGAGCAGCTGCCGCAGACGCTCTACGCGCAGCAACCGTCGCCGCATGTGGACTGGTCGGCTGGCGAGGTGGAGCTGCTCTCGGAGCCGGTGCCGTGGCCGGCGAACGAGCGGGTACGGCGGGCCGGCGTGTCCTCGTTCGGCATGAGCGGCACCAACGCGCACGTCATCCTGGAGGAAGCACCAACCACTGGGATCAGCGAGGCCGAGCCCGAGTACGACGCCGATGGAGTCGTCGGCGTGAGCGTGGCTGCGGTGGTGTCGGGTGCCGGTGCGTGGCTGGTGTCGGCGCGTTCGGCGGAGGGACTGACGGCTCAGGCGGGCCGGCTGTGTGAATGGGTCGTGGCGCGGCCGGAGTTGGAGCCGTCCGAGGTGGCCTGGTCGCTGGCGACCACGCGGGGGGCCTTCGAGCATCGGGCCGTCGTGGTGGGTGGTGACCGTGGCGAGTTGGTGGCCGGTTTGGAGAGCCTGGCCGACGGAGTGCCCAGCGGCGCTGTTGTGTCGGGCGTCGTCAGGGATGATGCGCGCACGGTGTTCGTCTTCCCGGGTCAGGGTTCGCAGTGGCTGGGTATGGGTCGTGAACTGGCGCGGGTCAGTGAGGTGTTCGGGGCTCGGCTGGCCGAGTGTGAGAAGGCGTTGGCGCCGTATGTGGACTGGTCCCTGACGGACGTACTCAACGGTGCGGAGGGCGCTCCGGCCATGGAGGCTGCGGATGTGGTGCAGCCGGTGTTGTGGGCGGTGATGGTGTCGCTGGCGGCGGTGTGGGAGGCCGCGGGCGTGATCCCGGACGCGGTCGTCGGCCACTCGCAGGGTGAGATCGCGGCGGCGACGGTGGCCGGGATGCTGTCCTTGGAGGACGGTGCGCGTGTGGTGGCGTTGCGTTCGCGGTCGTTGAGGGTGCTGGCGGGTGCGGGCGGGATGATGTCGGTGAGTCAGTCGGCGGCGGTGGTGGAGGAGCGTCTGCCGCGTTGGGGTGAGCGTCTGTCGCTGGCGGCGGTGAATGGTCCGGCGTCGGTGGTGGTGTCCGGTGAGCCGGGGGCGCTTGAGGAGTTGCGGGCGGAGCTGGAGGCCGAGGGCGTTCGGGCGCGGATGGTCGCGGTGGACTATGCCTCGCATTCGGCTCAGGTGGACCGGCTGGAGAAGGAGATCGTCTCTGTTCTGGCGGGGATCGCTCCGCGTCAGGGCCGGGTGCCGATGGTGTCGGCCATGACCGGTGAGACCCTGACCGGCGAGGAGCTGGATGCCGCGTACTGGTACGGGAGTCTGCGGGCGCCGGTCCGCTTCGACCGGGCGGTGCGGATCCTGGCCGAGCAGGGTCATCAGGTCTTCGTGGAGGTCTCCCCGCACCCCGTGCTGATGGGTGCGATGAACGAGACGTTGGAGGAAGCCGCGCAGGACGCCGGCCTCGGCGTGGTGCCCGGCGCGGTCTGCGGGACGTTGAGGCGAGACGACGGCGGAGCAAGCCGTGTGATCACGTCGCTGGCCGAGGCGTTCGTACACGGTGCCCAGGTGGAGTGGACTGCGGTGCTGCCTGCCGCGGACCGGGTGGAGCTGCCGACGTACGCGTTCCGGCACGAGCGGTTCTGGCCGCAGGGGGTGCTGTCGCTGTCGCTGCCGGGGCAGGATGCGGTGTCGCTGGGGCTGGGGACGGTGGATCACCCGTTGCTGGGTGCGGCGGTGGAGCTGGCGGGCGGCAGCGGGCTGGTGTGCACGGGTCGGCTGTCGGTGCGTTCGCATCCGTGGCTGGCGGAGCACGCGGTCGGCGGTGTGGTGCTGCTGCCGGGCACCGGCTTTGTGGAGCTGGCGGTGCGGGCCGGTGACCAGGTCGGGTGTGGCGTGCTGGAGGAGCTGACGCTGCAGGCGCCGCTCGTGGTGCCCGCCGACGGCGGCGGAGTCCGGATCCAGGTGGTGCTGGCCGCGGCCGACGAGGACGGGCGGCGCACGGTCGAGGTCTTCTCCCGTCCCGATCAGCCGGGCACCGAGCAGGCGTGGGTGCAGCACGCCAGTGGTGTGGTGTCCCCCGCCACGACGGCGGGTCCCGCTGCCGACGAAGACCTGCAGGTGTGGCCGCCGCAGGACGCCGCGCCGATGGACACCTCGGATCTGTATGCGGTGCTTCTGGCGGACGTGTACGGCCCCGCGTTCCAGGGACTCCGGGCCGCCTGGCGTCGTGGGGAGGACATCTTCGCGGAGGTGGCGCTGCCGGAGTCGGTGGCGCGGGAGGCGGGCGCGTTCGGCCTGCATCCGGCGCTGCTCGACGCGGCACTGCACGCGGGGATTCTGGCCGACGCAGAGACGACGGGCGCGGGCGAGCCGGGTCAGGTGCGGATGCCGTTCGCCTGGACGGGCGTGGAGCTGTACGCCAGTGGTGCGTCGGTGCTGCGGGTGCGGCTGCGCCGTGACGCGCAGGGTGGTCTGTCGCTGACGGCCGCGGACACGACCGGGGCTCTGGTCGTCGCGGTGGGATCGCTGGTGAGTCGCCCGGTGTCGGCGGGACAGTTGCAGTCGGCCGACAACTGGTTGGCCGACGTGCTGTTCGTTCAGCAGTGGGCTGCGGTGGCTGAGGCTGCGGTGCCGGCCGGTGATTGGGCGCTGGTCGGTGTCGACCGTTTCGGGCTGGTCGACGGGCTGGCTGCCGTGGGTGTGCAGGTGCGGTCGTTCGTCGATGTGGCCGGGGTGGCTGCGGCGGCCGAGGCGGGTGAGATCGACCCGCGCATGGTCCTGGTCTGCGCCGGTGCCCTGCTGGGCGACGGCGTCAGCGTCGGCGTCGGCGACATGGTCAGCGGCGGTGGCGGCGACGTGGGCGTCGGCGGCGTCGGTGACGTGCCTGCTCTGGTGCATGGGGTTGCCGGTTCTGCGTTGGAGCTGGTGCAGGTGTGGCTGGAGGA
>NZ_JBFAET010000312.1:0-6755 GCF_040642095.1 Streptomyces sp. NPDC020362 | reverse complement strand
CGGCGACGACCACTGCGTCCTGCGGAGCAACGGCGGTGACCTCACGCCACATCGAAGCCCAGGGCAGAAAGCCGCACCGTCCGGCACAACCGTGGAGCAGGAGGCACACTGCGTGGATTGGGCCAGATGATAACCACAGCCGGAGCAATAGGCGGCGCCGTGCGTCTCGGTACGGCACCTAGGGCAGACCAGTTGCCGGGGTGTGGTGGGGTCGTAGCTCTGCCCGGCTTGCTGCCCGGCGGCGTACGCCCGCTGCGCCGCCATGTCGTTCAGACCACGCTGCTGGGCTGCCATGGCTTCGGCTGCGGTGTCGGGGGCACAGTGCAGGCACAGCCCCTGTGCCGCGTTCCAGCAGCGCCCGCAGACGTAGTTGGTGCAGCGTGCGCAGCGGTTGAAGTGTCCTTGCGCGTTGTTGATCGCCCGCTCGAAGGCTTGGTCGCGGGCGGGCCCCCAGCCGGCTCCCGCCAACCCGTCGGCTGCGGACGTGACCCCTCGGCCCGTACTGCCCATCAGGCTCCAAGCCAGGTCAGCCCCTTTCCTGAGCCAGCTGGCAGCCCGTTCACCGGTGTACGCCTCGAAGGGAGAACGCCAGGTGTCATAGCAGCGCGAGCACGAGAACTCGAACTGGAAGCCGGCTCCTGTGCCGTTGCGCTCGCACAAGTCACGGTAGTTGTTGCTGAAGTAGATCTCGCCGCTCACGTGGTCCCCCCCACAGATCAGGCCATCGGCACACTGCAATACGACGCCGGCGGAAGGCTACTGGTTCTAGCCACCGCCAGGGCAGTGGGGTGGTCCGACACCGGGAAACCTCGCGACTGGCAATTGCCTTTCGGAGTCACCGAGAATCGCAACAGAACGTTCGCCGTCCGCCGCCTGCGCGGATCAGCCGCCGACGGGCGGGCCGGTCTTCAGCCGCTGGTCGGCGGCGAGGGAGAGCTGCGTCCTGCCAAGCTCGGCGCAGTGCGGACGCACGACACCGGCCAGCCGCTCCGTACCCGGATCCTTCGCGCCGCCCGTCCCGTGCAGAAGGCGGGCGGCGAGACGGTCGGCGCCGGTCGGCGCCGTTCCAGCGTCGGGGCAGGGGGATGACCAAGGACCTGATGGTCAACCGCACCATCGCCCTCATGGCGATCGGTGAGCCGAAGTGGCCCGACTGCCCGCCGATCGACGACGACAAGAAGCTGAGCGCGGGTCAGTCGGAGAAGGTCTGCCAGGTCTTCCTGATCCCTGCAGGTGAGCAGCCGTGAGCAGCCTGCCTCGGTGCTGCTGTGGCAGGGCTTCAACAACGATCCGGTGCGCTGGCGGCTCCAGAACTGACGCCCCTGTCGTCAGCCCGCTCGGGGAAGATGTTCACCGCGGGCGCGGCGCCCCCTCCTCACGCGGGGGGGCCTTCCACGGTATTGGGCGTCATCTCCGCGGTTGCTGGGGCGCTGGAGAACAACGGCGGCGTGCCGATCCTTGTGCAAGGCCCGCGAAGACACGGCCGGCGCGGAGCTTCCGCCAGACGGCCCACCGGTACGGTCCCACCGCGCTGCCGCTGCCTCGCCAGAGCCTGTTCGGCATGCAAAGAGCTCTCCGCGCCGCGGACCCTCGCGTCGCCGGGCTCGCGCAGGCCCGGCCTGCGTCGTGGTCCGAAGGCTGTCCGGTCACCGGGCGCCGCCGGTGCCGGCTGGGCGATCCGGCAGCAACGAGCGGTCAGCTCGCGGCGGCAGCCAGGGCGGCGCGCTCCTCACCCTTGCGCCGGGCCCGCTTGCCGTACAGGGCCGTCCACAGCGCGAGGGCGCCGAGGACCCCGTAGATCAGGACCGGGCTCAGGGCCACCATGGTGCCGGTGCTCAGCACATAGGCCAGCGCGATGCGGACCACGGCCTCCAGGCAGTAGGCGATGCCCCAGACCATCGTCATGGTCCTCATCGTCGTGCGGAACCCCTCGAACTGCCACAGGCCGTTCCACCAGGCGGTGCTCTGCGCCGTCCCGTCGGTGGCGAACTTGCGGCCGAAGTAGAACATCAGCGGGCGCGGCGCCGCCAGCGTCGCCAGACACAGCAGCCCGAAAAGCCCCGTGACACCCGAGTCCTTGATCAGCAGAGCGCGGGCCGAGTGTGCGCCGAAGAGGGAGACCGCAGCCGTGATCACGAGAAAGACCAGGGTGACGACGGCGAACTCGTCGAGCCGCCGCCGCCACACGAGGTGGACGGCGCTGTCGAGCACCGGCCAGGCACCGCTCACCAGCAGCGCGGAGAACTCGCTCCAGCCATGGTCGTGGAGCGCGTTGTACGTGAGGACCGGAGCGGCGACGTTAAGGCCGATGGTGAGGAACCAACCGCCGATGGCGGCGCCTTTCGACCGGGCAGGCGGCACCGGGCGCCCGTCGGTCGGTGCGGTCGGTGCGCCGGATGCGTTCCCTGCAGCCTGCGGCGTCGTGGTGTCCTGAGCGGGCACGGTGTTCCCCCTGAAAATACCTGAGAGAGTCTCAAGTGCTGATGGATGGCTGAAATCGCCTGGTGAGCATTGTAAGGAGAAGGTAAAGCAGGCATGGGGCAAGAAGACCTGCCCTCACGTCAAATGATCACCAAAACTGGCCGGAATGACCGATTCCGCCACGGGGTGGGGCCGGGGCACAGGCTGGTCCAGAGCTTCTCCCCGGTCACACAACTTCGAGCAGTGTTGCCCATACGGCTCTGCACCCTGCAGCAAGGCGAGTTGGTGTCCCGCCGAGTGGACTAGCCGGTCAAGGGCCGTGAACGCGCGGGCGCCTGCCCTGCGCGTGCACCCACTGCCGGCGCCTGCTCCCTGAACAAGGGCAGGCCACCGTGATGAAGATCCACGACACCGGTCTGTTCGTGACCACGGCGATGTCCAGGTCCGACCAGGCGGGCCAGGGCTCCCGCCGGTTCTTCCAGGACCGGCTGGATTTCCAGTTGGTGGGCCGGTCCCGCACCTAGTTCGGCGTGCTGCACGAGCTCGGCGCCGCCGGCCCCGGCGATCCGCTCTTCAGAGCCCTCACCCAGAAGGGCCAGCTGGTGAAGTATCCGGAGGGCCGCAAGCGTGGGGAGAAAATGCGCAAGGGCTTACCCGACGAACGGCTCCAGGTGCTCGCCGACCGCGCGGGCGTCCCGTACATCGACGGCAAAAAGGTCACGTCGCACTCGGTCCAGGCATGTGCGGTCATGCCTCCCGGTCGCGGTCACGCGCACGCGGCAGCTCGCTCACGTACTCGAAGCACTGGGGTGGGGCAAGCAGAAGCCCACTGCCGTCCGGCCGCTCCACCACACCAGGATCACTCCGTGGCGCGACCCTTCACAGGGCAGCCTCGGGAGCCGAGTCGCGGTCCAGAACGGCCTCGACGATCCTCATGAGCCGCTCACCCGCGTGCTCGATGCTTCCGTTCTGGGTGCTTACCTGGGCTCCTTCAAGGGCGAAGGTGATCTCCGCGGCCGCCTCGTCCGGATCGGGCAGCCCGGCCCGGGCGCACAGGTCAGCGAGCCGGCGCACCTGGCCGGCCTTGTGGGCTTCGATCAGACGACGCGCCGGGTGGGTGCGGTCGGGCAGTTCCGCGATGGAGTTGATGAACGGACACCCCCGGTGGGAAATCTCGGGAAGTCCGTCGGCGATGAACCGGGCCATCCCCAGGATCTGTGCCCGGGGCTCGTCGGGGTGTGCGTCCTCCAACTGGTCGAACACAGCGGTGTAGTCGGCCGCGACGATGCGGAGCCATTCCTCGACCAGCGCGTCCTTGGTCGCGAAATGGCGGTACAGCGCCATCTTGGTGGTCTCAGCCCGGCTGGCGATCGCCTGGACACCCACCGCCTTGATCCCCTCACGCGAGAAGAGCTCCTCCGCCGCGTCAAGGATCCGCTCCCGGGGCGGCAATTTGGCCACCCTGCTCTGCCTGCTGGCTCTGTCCATGTTCGCCGTACGGCCCCTCATCGGTCCGGTGGGGCGGTGCACCGCCCTGGCCTCAATGTTACGGTACCGATTAGTCCCGCACGATACCGAGCGGTCTCATCAGATACCAATCGGTCTCGCCGACCGGAATCGATTCTCGTGAATGGACGAAGATGAAGCTCTCCGAGTACGTGAGCTACGACGGCGTCGGCCTGGCCGACCTGGTGGCTCGCGGCCAAGTGACTGCCGCGGAACTCGCCTCGACCGCCCAGCTGGCGTCCGACGTGGTGAATCCGCAGATCAACGCTGTCGTCGAGACCTGGCCCGCACAGGACACGCCGGCTCCGGGCAGTACGCCACTGGCGGGGGTGCCCTTCCTGATCAAGGACCTCGCCGTCGCGATGGCCGGCAAGCGGGTGGAGCTGGGCAGCCGCATAGCCGCCGGAAACGTCGCCGGGGCCGACTCATCGCTCATGGCGCGCTTCCGTCGCGCCGGGCTGGTGACGCTCGGACGCACGGCGACTCCGGAGTTCGCATACAGCACCACCACGGAAGGCGTCCTGTACGGAGCAACCTGCAACCCATGGGACCCGACCCGTAGCCCTGGCGGCTCCAGCGGCGGCTCGGGAGCCGCCGTCGCCGCGGGCATCGTCCCGATCGCGCACGCCACCGACGCAGCAGGCTCCATCCGTGTCCCCGCCGCCAGCAACGGTCTGTTCGGGCTGAAGCCAACCCGCGGTCGGATCTCCATGGGCCCCGACACGGACGAGGTCTTCAACGGGCTCGCCGTCCACGGCGTCCTCAGCCGCTCGGTACGCGACAGCGCCGCGCTGCTGGACCTCGTCCATGGCCCCGATGCCGGTGACCCCTATTTCGCCCAGCGGCCGGAGCGGCCCTATGCGCAGGAGATCACTCGCTCCCCGGGAAGCCTGAGGATCGGCCTCCTTACGCGGCCCTGGGGCGGTCGGGCTGTCGACGGCACCGTCGTCGACGCCACACTCCGCTCCGCACGACTCGCCGAGTCCCTGGGGCACCGGGTGGAAGAGGTCCAGGTCGACCTCGGCGTCAGCTGGGAGGAATTCATCCTGGCCAATGCCCGCCTCTGGAGCACCAATCTGGTGACGTGGATCGACGGCTTCGCCGCGGCCTTCGAACGACCCGTCGACTCCACCACTGTCGAACCCGAGATGCTGGCCAGTTATGCCTACGGACAGCAGGTCAGCGGGGCCGAGTTCGTCCACGCACTCGCGATGCGCAACAGCGTCGCGCGCGCGATCGGCCAGTACTTCACCGGCTACGATCTGCTGCTCACCCCGACCCTGCCCGAACTGCCCGTCCCCTTGGGCACGTACGCCGAGGGTGCCGAGGGCGCCGACGGTCTCGGCTGGCTCGAGCAACTCTTCCAGCGCTCGCCCTTCACCGCCGCGTTCAATGTCGCGGGCACCCCCGCCATGTCCGTCCCCCTGGAGACCGACCTCGCCACCGGACTCCCCATCGGCATCCAGTTCGCCGCCGGATACGGACGCGAGGACGTCCTCTTCCGTCTCGCCGGACAGTTGGAACAGGCCGCTCCCTGGGCACAGCGGACCCCCGCCGTATGGGCGAGCAGTCACCACAACGCCTGACCGCGCTCCCCCTTGTCCTTCTGCCGCGGCTACCCGAGCGCAAGGCCTTCTGGTGTGAGAAGACCTCTCGCACACGGACGCCCATCACTCCAAGATCATCCCACTGCCCCTCTTGGGTCGCCTTGACTGGACCCCGACGAGCCCCAGCAAGATCAATCTCAACGGCACTTTCTGGACCTCAACTACTCACACCCGGTGACGTCCCCCATGCCTGTCATGTCGCAAAGAAGTTCCGGTCCGCGCCTTCACCGGAAGACAGACTCGCAAGTGGCAATCCGGATGGCATGATTCTGAGCCGCCCGGTGGGCCTTCAGCATCCGGCGGTCGATCGGGGAGAGCACAGAACCTTCCCCACCCGCCGGGGGCCGGTGGGGGTCAGCGGGAGAACTCGGCTCAGAGCCGGACCGGGCGCACCGGGCGGACCGGGAGCGCTTCGACGCTGTTGCCGATGAAGCTGCGCTGGCGGGGCAGTTCGGCCTCGGGGACGGCGAGGTCGAGGTCCGGGAAGCGTGTGAAGAGCCGTTCCAGGGCGATGGTGGCCTCGAGGCGGGCGAGCGGGGCGCCCACGCAGTAGTGCACGCCCTGGCCGAAGGAGAGGTGCCGGGCCACGCCGGGCCTGGTGACGTCGAAGCGGTCGGCGTCCGCGCCGTGGAAGGCCTCGTCGCGCCCGGCGGCGGTGTAGCCGGCGAGGACCGGGGTGCCCTGCGGGATTACGGTGCCCCCGAGGGCCAGGTCGCGGGTGGGGTAGCGGAAGGGGAACCAGCTGACTGGGCCGTCCCAGCGCAGCGTCTCGTCCACCACGTCCGACCAGGTGGCCTTGCCGTCCAGGACCAGCGCCAGCTGGTCGCGGTGGGTGCAGAGTGCCCGTACGGCGTTGCTGATCAGGTTGAGGGTGGTCTCGTGGCCGGCGACCAGCATCAGGCGCATCGTGCCGATGAGTTCGGCCTCGCTGAGCCGGTCGCCGCCGTCCTCGCGGGCGGCTATGAGGGCGCTGGTCAGGTCGTCGCCGGGGGCGGCCCGTCGGGCGGCCGCGATCGTGCCGAGCAGCTCGACGAGCTCGCGTACGGCGGCCATCACCTCCGCCGGGGTGGTGTCAGTGGCGATGACCACCGTGTAGGTGAGATCGTGCAGCCGGCCGCGGTGCTCGGGGTCCACGCCGAGCAGCTCGCAGATGACACTCATCGGGAGCGGGAGCGCGCCGGCTCGCCGGCCTCGGTGTCGGTCGCATCAGCCTCGGCTCGC
>NZ_JBFAET010000311.1:0-6809 GCF_040642095.1 Streptomyces sp. NPDC020362 | reverse complement strand
AACTGCTCGACCTCCTGGAAGGACCCCGGGTCCAGGAGCAGCTCGATGCGCTCCCGCGCCGTCAGCTTGCCCTTGGCGTGCTGCGCCTCGGTCGCGGCCGGTGCGCCGTCGAGGACCTCTTGGCGGATGCGGTCGAGTTCGGCGATCCGCTCCTGCATCGTCATGGCCGACTCCCTTGTCGGTTCAGCTGGTTCGGTGGGCGACGTAGTCGCACAGGGCTTGCAGCGCACGCCGGGCGGGCAGCGCGGGCAGCGCGTCGAGTGCCGCGTGGGCCCGGTCCAGGCGGCGGTGCAGCACGGCCTCGGTCTCGGCGAGGGCGGGCGAGCGGGCGAAGAGGTCCAGTGCGCGCCGGGCGGCCGACGCGGGGACGGAGCCCGCCGCGAGCAGGTCGCGCAGTTCGGCGTCGGCCGGGTCGGTGCCGTCCAGGACCAGCAGCACCGGCAGGGTGGGCACGCCGGCGAGCAGGTCGGTGCCGCGCTCCTTGCCGCTGACGTCGGCCGGGGACCGCAGGTCGAGCAGGTCGTCGGCGATCTGGAAGGCGACGCCGAGGTGTTCGCCGTACTCGGTCAGTGCGGTCACGGCGGCGGCGGGTGCGCCCGCCTGGAGGGCGCCGATGCCGAGGGACATCGACAGCAGGGCCGCGGTCTTGCCCGCGATCACCTGGAAGTAGTGGGTGACCGGGTCCTCGCCGGGGGCGGGACCGGTCAGTTCGCGCAACTGGCCGGCCACCAGGCGGCCCGCCGTACGGGCGTTGAGGTGTACGGCCTCGGGGCCGAGCTGCGCGGCCAGCTGGGCGGCGCGGGCGAGCAGCCAGTCGCCGCCCAGCACCGCGGCCCGTTCCCCGAAGCGGGCGTGGGCACTGGGCACGCCGTGCCGGGTGGCGGCGCCGTCCATGACGTCGTCGTGGTACAGCGAGGCGATGTGCACGAGTTCGGCGATGACGGCGGCCTGGGTGATCCCGTCCCGCCACGGCTCGCCGAACTCGGCGCCGAGCAGCACCAGCAGCGGCCGCAGCCGTTTGCCGCCGGCTTCGGCGAGATATCCGGTGAGCGCGCCGACGCGGGGATCACCGGCATCCTGCGCCATGTCCAGAAGCCATTTCTCGACGCGTTCCAGGGATTCCCCCAGCCGGGCCTCGAGGCCTGGATCGTCGAGAGCGAGCCGGCCGAGCGCGCCGGTTTCCAGGGGTCCGGCGCGATTTTCCGGCGCGGTCCTGCCGATGTGCCGCACAGTCATGGCCAGACCCTTCCGATGCGTGGTGGAGCAGTGCCGATTTCACACATGTGGACGACCACTCTCCGCACCGGTCCGGTACGCCTCAACTGCGCTGACATGAAGGTGCCACCCGGCACGGGGCGCGCAGGGAAACGCGCAGCGTCAGCTTCCTGCCATATTCCGGGCGGCCGGTCCGGAATCCCGAAGCCGAGGTTATGTTCCCGTTCCGAAAACTCCTTTGAGCTCGACTCCCCTGAAAGGGACGGGAATTGCGTACCCGATTCGCTCTCGCCGCCGTACTCGCCGCCGCTGTCCTCACCGCTGCCGCACCCGCCGCCCTGGCCGCCGGGGACGATGTGCGGCCCGCCGCCCGTTCCTGCGGCGCGCTGCGGCTGACGGGTTCGCTCCCCGTGCCGCCCGCGGGCATGGCGGTGCAGCAGGACGTCTCGATCGGCGCGGACTGCACCCCGCGGCTCGGCACGGTGCGGCTGGTGCCGGTGGACCGGGCGAAGGAGGCCGCGGCGGCACGGCGGACCGCCGCCGCCACCGCGACGGACGGTGCCCACCACGTCTCCAGCTGGAACGAGATGTACGACTGCTGCAACATCCGGATGACCGGCCTGTACACGACCTCCGACTGGACCACCGGCGGCGGCCGGGTCGTCACGGCCGCCACGGACGCCACCGAACAGGGCAACCGCGAGCCGTGGAACGCCGGGTGGTCGCTGGCGTCGTCCACCCACGGCGCCGACTGCACGGCCGACTGCGCCGTCTCCCACGCCGAGGCGCACGCGGACTTCAGCTACCGGGGCATCTTCGACGTGACCGGAAACTGGTACGCCAACAGCCACCACTCGTACGTCGACCTGGGCGCCGACGGCACCGCCTCCTGCCGTTTCGACGTCGAGCTGCGCCACACCTTCGTCGGCTGGAACTGGCGGCACGGCTGCGCCTGACCGGTTGCGGAAGAGCGTTCGGGAAGCGCGGGCCGGCACATGCGCGGACGGGTGGCAGCAAGCTGCCACGGATCCGGATTCGGGCGCCCGCGCTTCCTACACTCGCCGAAACCCCCCACCGCACCGAACCCGCCGGAGGTGCTCCATGTGCGGACCAGCCGGGCATCGGCCCGCCACACCGCTCACGGGCAACCGGACCGCCCTCGGGTCATGACCGCCGAACTCAGTGGCGCACCGGCCCACTTGCGGGTGCCGGGCATCCCGCCGTCGCCCCGCTGGGCAGGCCCCGCCGGCTGCGGCGAGGGCGCCCGGGACGTGCGGATACCAACGTTCACGAAGGAGTCTCATGTTCGGACGGATCGGACGGGCAGCCGTCCTCCGGCCCTGGCTGACCATCTCGGCCTGGATCGTCGCGGCGGTGGCGCTGGCCGTACTCGCCCCGCAGCTGAAGTCCACCGGTGACCAGGCCGACTTCCTGCCCTCGCACTACGAGTCGGTGCAGGCCGGCAAGGTGCAGGAGCGTGCCTTCCCGCAGCACGAGCAGCCGGCGGCCATCGCGGTGTTCCAGCGGGCCGACGGCGGGAAGCTGACGGCCGCGGACCGGGCGAAGGTCACCGACATCGCCTCCCGTCTGCAGGGACTCGGCATCGACCACATCAAGCGGATAGAGACCGACGAGCGCGCGGTCTCGCCCAACGGGCAGATCGCCATCGCCAGTGTCGTCGCCTCCATCAAGGACCCCTACGACCCAGGGCTGACGGACTCGGTCGGAAAGCTGCGCGAGCAGGCCCGGCCGCTGCTCAAGGGCACTGATCTCAAGCTCGGCCTCACCGGGCAGGCGGCCAGCGCGCTGGACTCCAAGAACGCGTCGGGCGACACCGACTCCATGATCATGTCGGCCACGCTGGTGCTCATCGTCGTCCTGCTGCTGATCATCTTCCGCAGCCCGCTCATCGCCGTGCTCCCGGTGCTCATCATCGGGGTGGCCTTCATGGTCGCCACCGGACTGATCGCCACGGCGGCGGAGCTGGGCGGGCTGAAGGCCGACAGCTCCATCTCCGCCATCCTGATCGTGGTCCTGTTCGGCGTCGGCACCGACTACATCCTCTTCCTGCTCTTCCGCCACCGCGAGCAGTTGCGCTCGGGGCAGGCACCCAAGCAGGCCATGATCACCGCGGTCACCCTGGTCGGTGAGACCATCGCCTCCGCGGCCGGGGCCGTCATCGTCGCCTTCATGGCGCTGTTGCTGTCCACCATGGGCATGCTCCGCACGATGGGCCCCTCGCTCGCGATCTCGGTGGCGGTGGCCCTGCTCGCCGGCCTCACCCTGGTGCCCGCCGTCTTCTCCCTGCTCGGCACCAAGGCGTACTGGCCGTCCAAGTCCTGGCGCAAGCAGCCGAAGAACGCGCTCGCGGCCCGGATCGGCAAGCTCGCCGCGCAGCGCCCGGCGGCCGTCGCGAGCGTCACCGGCGGTGTCCTGCTGGTGCTGGCCACCGGAGTGCTCGGCTTCCGCGCGGAGTTCGACACCACCAGCTCGCTGCCCCAGCACCTGGAGTCCGTGCAGGCCATGAAGGACATGCAGCGCGGGTTCCCGGCCGGTGAGACCGACCCGACCACCGTCTACCTGGAGAAGGACGGCGCCGGTGCACTGACCAAACCGCAGCTGGCCGCCTACGGCGCGGCGCTGGCCAAGGTCGACGGAGTGGGCCAGGTCTCCCCGCCCGTGCTCGCCGGTGACGGCCGGGTCGCCCAGTACAGCGTGGTCCTGGATCACAAGCCCACCGGTGAGAAGGCCATCGAGCTGGTCTCCGGCCCGCTGCGGGACGCCGCCCACCAGGCCGCGCCGACGGGATCGAAGGCGCTGGTCGGCGGCACCACCGCGGTGCTGGCCGACATCGAGAACGCGGTGAACCACGACTACAAGGTGGTCTTCCCGGTCGCGGGCGTCGCCATCATGCTCATCCTCGGCCTGCTGCTGCGCAGCGTGGTCGCCCCGCTCTACCTGATGGTCTCCGTCGCGCTCGGCTTCGGTGCCACGCTGGGCGCCACCGTCTGGCTGTTCCAGAACAGCCAGGGCAAGGACGGGCTGCTGTTCACGCTGCCGGTGATCGTCTACCTCTTCGTGGTGGCGATCGGCACGGACTACAACATCCTGATGGTGGCCCGGCTGCGCGAGGAGATCGAGCAGGGCCGCTCTCCGCGGGAGGCCGCCGCCCGGGCCGTCGCCCGCTGTGTTCCCACCATCGGTGCGGCCTCGGTGATCCTGGCCGGCACGTTCGGTGTGCTGATGCTCGCCGAGAACACGATGCTCCAGCAGATGGGCTTCGCGGTGGCGTTCGGCATCCTGCTGTCCGCCTTCGTGATGGCCATGCTCCTGGTTCCCGCCCTGACGACACTGCTCGGCCGCCGCGCCTGGTGGCCGGGACATCAGGTGGCCGCCGCACCGGCGCCGGTCCCCGCCCCGGACGACGAGCGCACGCTCGTGTGACCCATGTGATCCGTGCGAGAGGAGGGCGCCGTCCGGTCCCCGTCCCCCGAGGGGGCGGGGACCGGGCGGCGCATACCTGATGGAGCTCACCCTTTTCCTGTTCATCGCCGCCCTCACCCTTGTCGTCACCGTGGCGCTCCTGTCGATCGGGGCGCGACGCCTGCTCGGCCTGAGAATCGGCAAGGTGCGCGCCGCCCTCACCGGCCTGGTGGCCATGGGGGCCAGCGGTCTGATCGGCGAGGCGATGGGCGAGGCCCGCCGCGGGGCCCTGGTCTCGGTGCAGATCGGGCTGACCGTGCTGGTCGCGGTGGGCTTCCTCGCCCTGTCGGAGGCGGTGGTGCCCTCCGGCTCCCTGTCCGGGATGGTCCGCTGGCCGCAGGCGGTGCGCCGGCGGCTGGCCCGCACCCGCCGGTACGGCCAGCTGAGCCGGATCGCGATGCGCCACGGGCTGGGCAGCGCGCTGCGCGGACGAGGCCGTGGCGGTCCCGAAGCAGCGCTGGAGCGCGGCCAGGTGGCGGTCCGGCTGCGCCTGGCCCTGGAGGAGGCCGGAGCCACGTTCGTCAAGCTCGGCCAGGTCCTGTCGACCCGGTACGACCTGCTGCCGACCGAGTTCGTGGCGGAACTCACCAAGCTGCAGCACCAGGTGGCGGCGGAACCCTGGGAGCAGGTGCAGCGGGTGCTGACCGAGGAGCTGGGCCGCGAACCGGACGCGTTCTTCGCCGAGTTCGACGCGGAGCCGCTGGCCGCGGGTTCCATCGCCCAGGTGCACCGGGCCCGGCTGACCACCGGCGAGGAGGTGGTGGTCAAGGTGCAGCGGCCCGCCGCCCGTGACGTGGTCGACCGGGACCTGGACATCCTGTTCCGGATGAGCCGCAAGTTCGAGGAACACACCGCGTGGGGCCGGGACATGGGAGCGGTGGAGCTGGCCGAGGGCTTCGCGACCTCCCTCAACGAGGAGCTGGACTTCCGTATCGAGGCCCGCAACATGGCCACGATCCGGGCCGCCGGCAACCGCCCGGGCATGGTCTCCACGGTCCGGATGCCGCTCGTGCACGAGGAGATGTGCAGCCGGCGGGTGCTGGTGCTGGAGTGCCTCGCAGGCATCCCGCTGAACGCCGCGGGCGCCGTCATCGACGAACGCGGCCTGGACCGCACGGAGCTGGCCCGGCAGCTGCTGGAGTGCGTGCTGGAGCAGATCATGATCGGCGGTGTGTTCCACGCCGACCCGCACCCCGGCAACATCATGCTGCTCGACGACGGCAAGCTCGGTCTGCTCGACTTCGGCTCGGTGGGCCGCATCGACAGGGTGCTGCGGGCGGCGCTCGGCAATCTGCTGCTCGCCATCCACCGCAGCGACCCGGTCGCCCTCGCCGACGCTCTCCTGGAACTGGTGGACCGCCGCGAGGACATCGACGAGATGCGGCTGGAGCGGGCGCTGGGCCGGTTCATGGCCCGCCATCTCACCCCCGGGGTGCGACCCGACCGCGAGATGTTCGCCGACCTGTTCTTGCTGGTCGCCCGGCACGGACTGACCGTGCCGCCGGAGATCGCCGCGACCTTCCGGGCCCTGGCGACCCTGGAGGGGGCCATGGAGCAGCTGGTCCCCGGCTTCGACATCGTCGCCGAGGCACGCGCCTTCGCCGCGGAGCAGCTGGAGCGCAAGCTGACCCCGCAGTCCGTCGGCCGGGTGCTCGCGGAGGAGACGCTCGCGCTGGCCCCGATGCTGCGCCGGCTGCCGCGCCGCATCGAGCGGATCACCAACTCGCTGGAGCACGGGCGGCTGGGGGTGCAGGTCCGGCTGCTCGCGGACGAGCGCGACCGCCGTTTCGTCCGGGCCCTCGTGCACGATGTGCTGCTGGCGTTCCTCGGCGGGATCACCGCGCTGGTCGGCGTGCTGCTGCTCGGCACCCGCAACGGGCCGAAGCTCGGCCCCTCGCTCACGCTGTACCAGCTGCTCGGCTACAACGTGCTGGTGGTCAGCTCCGTCCTGGTGATCCGCGTGGTGTTCACCGTCTTCCGGTCCCAGCGGCGGCTCCCCGGGCGCTGAGCCACGGGCGCCGACGGTCCAGTCGGTGAAGGAGAGGTCCACGGTGTCGGTCGTGCCGTCGGTGTAGGTGACGGTGGCGCTGGTCTGCTGGTTGCCGTTGACC
>NZ_JBFAET010000310.1:0-6823 GCF_040642095.1 Streptomyces sp. NPDC020362 | reverse complement strand
GGATGTCGCGAGCCGCGGCGATCGGGTCCGGGTTGCCGTTGGGGCCCTCCGGGTTGACGTAGATGAGACCCATCTGGACCGCGCCGAGCGGGTTCTCCAGCTCGCGGTCGCCGGTGTAGCGCTTGTCGTCCAGCCAGGTGGTCTCGGGACCCCAGTAGACGTCCTCCTCCGCCTCCCAGACGTCCTCACGGCCGCCGCCGAAGCCGAAGGTCTTGAAGCCCATCGTCTCCAGGGCGACGTTGCCGGTGAGGATCATGAGGTCGGCCCAGGAGATGCTCTGGCCGTACTTCTTCTTGACCGGCCACAGCAGGCGGCGGGCCTTGTCGAGGCTGGCGTTGTCCGGCCAGCTGTTGAGCGGGGCGAAACGCTGCTGGCCGGCACCGGCGCCGCCACGGCCGTCGCTGATGCGATAGGTGCCCGCGCTGTGCCAGGCCATACGGATCATCAGCGGGCCGTAGTTGCCGAAGTCGGCGGGCCACCAGTCCTGCGAGGTGGTCAGCACCTCTGCGACGTCCCGTTTCACGGCCGCGAGGTCGAGGGCCTGGAACGCCTCCGCATAGTCGAAGTCCTCACCCAGCGGGTTGGCCACGGCAGGGTTCTTGGCAAGGATCTTCAGGTCCAGCCGGTCCGGCCACCACTGGCGGTTGCCACCGCCCTGGGTCGGGTGCGGGGCACGCCCGTGCACGACGGGGCAGCCGCCGCTCCCCTCCTCCGACTTCGCGTCTGCGACGATCGCGTCGTGGTTCTCAGTCATGGCAATCCTTCCGAACGTGACGGAACTCGGTGCTCAGGAACTGGTGCTCAGGAACTCCGGCCTGTGGAGCAGTCGGGGCAGGTGCCCCAGTAGACGACCTCGGCCTCGTCGATCGAGAAGCCGCGGTCGTCGGACGCGGTCAGGCAAGGCGCATCGCCGACCGCGCAGTCGACGTCGGCGAGGGCACCACACGACCGGCACACGACGTGGTGGTGGTTGTCGCCGACACGTCCTTCGAACCGGGCGGGGCTGCCGGCCGGCTCGATACGGCGTATGAGGCCCGCCGCGGTGAGCGCGTGCAGGGCCTCGTAGACGGCTTGAAGGGAGATGTGACCCACACGGTCGCGGACCCCGGAGGCGATCGCCTCCACGCCGAGGTGGTCACCGTCCCGGACGGTCTCCAGCAGCGCGACGCGGGCCGCCGTCACGCGCAGGCCGGCACCGCGCAGCTCCTCGGCGGTGGTCGGAGTCTGGGAGGCGGTCATGACGCCGAACCTACCCTCATAAACACGAGAGATTCAAGAAAACGAACGATGCAATTCTGGCCTCGTGCCGTGGACCGGTGTTTGCCTGTGCGCAGCTTTGCCCGGGGCCCCATGGGGCTGAGCCCGTACCGTGCACGACTGTGCCCGGCCTGTGCGCGGCTGTACGCGGCCTGTGCGCGGCTGAACCCGGCCCCTGCGCGGCCGTGGCCGGAGGGCCGGGCGGAGCGGTCGGGGCACGCGGGCACGGACGCATCATGCGGCCGCGCCGCCCGCCGTGCCGCGCGCCGAGCCGAGGGGTCCTCCCAACGGGTGAGTGCGCGGCTCCGGGACCGGCCCGTCAGTTGCGGCGCGCCTCCCTCGCGTAGCGCCGGGCCAGGGCGTGGAAGGCTTCCTTGGGTTCCCAGTGCCAGCCGGCGGCAGGGTCGAACGGGCGGTTCTCGATCGGCTTGGTGATGGCGTAGCTCGCCATGTCGAGGTCGTGGCGGGGGTCGCCGGGCCGGTGCGGTGCGTCGGGGGTGACGAACTCGAACGCCATGGCCGCGTACAGGCCCATCGAGGAGAAGACGTCGAGGAGCTGGACGAGGTAGGCGGCCTGGGTGCGCTCGCTGCGGACCAGGTCGCCCTTGATCTCCTCGGGGTCCTTGTCGTGGTCGACGACGTTCCAGCCCATGCCGGCGGTCTCGGGGGCACCGACGTAGGCGCAGGTCCCGAACTCGGTGATGGACAACGGCTTGCCCCACCGCAGGTAGCGGCGCAGCTCCCGTACGTAGTCGGCGTGCCCGGGGAAGTACGAGTAGTAGTCGATGCCGACGATGTCGAAGAGCCGCCAGTCGACCTGGTCGTCCTGGGCGGCCGCGTAGCTGAGCCGGCCGTGGAAGACGGAACGGCCGACCGCCGCCGCCCTGGCCGTGAAGCGGTCCAGGCGGCGCTGCATCCTGACGGGGTCGACCTTGCCGTCCAGCAGGTTCCGGATGCGTTCGAGGACCGTGTCGCCCGGGACGATGCCCGGCACGAACAGCCAGAACTCGCAGCCCACGCTGAGGTCGACGCTAGCGCCCTGCCGGCGCAGCCGTTCCGCGAAGCGACCGGTCTCGGCAAGGTGTTCCAGGATGTCCCGCTCGGGGGCGTCACCGAGGGTCGGCTGGAGCCAGATGTGCAGACCGCACTCCGCGGCCTCGGCGGCGGTTGCCGTCAGCCGCTCCACGCCGTCGCCGGTGACGTCCACGGTGTCGGCGTGCAGTTCGTCGCGGATCGCGCGGATGTCCCGGCGCATCCGGGCGGTTCGGAAGCCGGTGGCCGGTGTCTCGCCCTCGCCGACGGTGTAGACGACACCTCGGTGGCGCAGTCCGTGCCGGTGCTCCGCCGCACGGGCCGTGCCCGCCGGCAGCAGCGTCGCGGCCAGCCCGGCGGACGCCATTCCGACCAGGAACTGTGCGCGGTTGATCCCGTTGGTCTGATGCGTATTGGCCTGATGCGTACGGTCATGGGTCTTCTGCATACGGCCACCCTGGCGTCGTCGGTCCCGCCGGCGCCGTCCCCCGATGGTCTACGGCGCAGCGCCGAAGGGAGGGGATCGGGCGGCGAAAGTCGCGGCCGCCCGCGTGGCCGGCCTCGGGGTTCGGCCGGTGTCCGCACGAGTGCACCGCGGCAGGCCGCCCCTCAGGACCGCGCCGGCCTCGCCCGGGGTGGGAGCGGACGCTGGAAGACCATGCGGTCGGTCCCCGGGCCGTCGTAGTCGGGGACGGGGCCGGTGACCGTGAATCCCATGGCGGTGTGGAAGGCGATGGAGCTCAGGTTCTGCGGCGAGGTGATCGCCTTCACCCGGGTACGGTGTTCGGTCGCTGCCAGATCGAAGAACCGCTGGTAGAGGCGGCGGGCCAGCCCTTCGCCGCGGGTCCGTGGCGCCACCCCGACGAAGTGGACGTACGCGGTGTCGGGCTCCGAGGGGGACATCAGCCCGACGAGGAACCCGGCGAGGCCGGCGGCGTCCTCGGCGATCAGGCTCGTGCGATGGAAGTGGTCCAGGAACAGCCGGGGCAGCACCGAGCGGATCGGCCGCTCCCACCAGTCGTCGACCACCGGGATGATGCGGTCGTAGTCACCGGGTTCGGCGGGCCGCACCCGCACACGCTCGCTCATGATCGCGAATCCTGGCAGCGCACCCGCCGCCTGTCCACGGGCGAAGGGATTCCGGCGGACCGGCGGTGAAGTGCCTTGTGAACGTCGCGTGTTCGCTCCCCGCGACACACTCCGCCCCGGTGCCGTGCCGCCCCGGTCGGTCAACAGGCTCCATCGCTCGTACGGGTGCATCGCGTCGGGCCGTCCGTGGCATAGCGCGGGCTGCCTCGTTCGGCAGCAGTGTGATGTTTGCACATTGATGTGATTGAGACGGGCCGAACGGGCAACGCTCCCCTTCATGCCCCACGCAAACCTCCTGCGGCAGGTGATTGGATGACCACGGCGACGACCCGGGCGAACCGGACGCCGCCCGCACTGACCGGCACACCCAATTCCGGTGGCCGGTCCTCGCCGACCGCCGCCCTGCCCTCTCTGCCGTCCCTCACCGGACTGCGCTGGATGGCGGCCCTGCTGGTGTTCGGACTGCACGTCAACAACTTCGGCTACTTCGCGGGCGGTGCCGGCCGCATCGTGTTCTGGGGATTCGGCGCCGGTGCCACGGGAGTGTCGTTCTTCTTCGTGCTGTCCGGTTTCGTGCTGACCTGGTCGGCGCGACCGCGCGACCGCGCGTTTTCCTTCTGGCGACGGCGCATCGCGCGGATCTACCCGGTGCACCTGGTCACCCTGACCGTCGCCCTCCTCATGACGTTCACGCTGGCCCATCAGGGGAACCCGACGCCCAAGCAGACACTGGCCAACGCCCTGCTGCTGCACTCCTGGTGGCATCCCTGGTGGCAGACGCTGAACCCGGTCAGCTGGTCGCTGGCGTGCGAGGCGTTCTTCTACGCCTCTTTCCCTCTGCTGATCCTGGTGCTGCGCCGGCTCGGCGCCCGGGGTTCCACCGCGCTGGGCGGGGTGGCCGTCGCGGCGGTCCTGGTGCTGGCCTGGGCCGACGCCCACCACTGGCTGACCCAGTCGCTCTACTCCTTCCCCGCCGCCCGCCTCCCCGAGTTCGTCCTGGGCGCCGTGACGGCCCGGCTGGTGCTGCTCGACCGATGGCGCGGCCCCGGCCTGGAGGCGTCGCTGGCCCTGGCGATCATCGGCTACTTCCTGGTCCCGCAGGTCACGCCCGGGTATTCCGCCACGGTCTGCACGCTCGCCGGGTTCACGCTGCTGATCCCGGCGGCGGCCGTCGCGGACGTGCACGGGCTGCCGTCCCTGTGGCGGCATCGGCGGATCGTACGTCTGGGGGAACTGTCGTTCGCCTTCTACATGATCCACCTGCTGGTCCTGCGCGCGGGCACGAACCTGCTGGGCGCCAAGCCCCACTTCGGCGTCCTGGCGGGCGCGGCGGTCACCGCCGTCGCCTTCAGCCTGTCCCTGGGGCTGTCCTGGGTCCTGTACGAAGCGGTGGAACGCCCCGCCAGAGGCCTGCTGCTGCGCCGCCGGGCGGGCGGCGGGTCCGGCCGGCAGCAGGAGTCGGTGCCCTCCAGCCGGGAGGCGCCCGCCCCGGCGCGCGACTGAGCCGCTCTGCCGCTACGGCGTCACGGGCACCGGCCTGGACAGGCGGCGGGCCAGCGGCAGAGCGGCACCGCCGAGCAGGAAGCCGTAGCAGCTGACCAGGCCGTGCCCGTTGTCCTGAGCCAGCCACATCGCGAGCCCGGCCAGCGGTGTGGCAGCCGCCAGCAGGCGAGTCCTGGTGTTCTTGGCGGTGAGGAGGAGAGCCGCGGTGAGGGTGGCGGCGAGGAAGTAGGTCGCCCCGGAACTGCCGGCGAAGTTGCGCGGGTCGGTGCTGGGAGCCGTCTCGCCGAACAGGGCGTCGATCCGCTCGGGCAGCAGGATGCCGCCTGCGAACAGGGTGAGCATGAGCGGGCCGCCCCAGAACCACTGGGCCAGCGCGGCGACGACAGCCAGCGTGACGATGTTCCAGGCGCCGCCGAAGAACCCGCCGTTCTGCATGAAGACCGAGGTGACCACGCGCCACCAGCCCGCTCTGCGGGGGTCGCTGTCCAGGGCGTCCATCGCGCCGGACCAGCTTGCCTGCAGCGCGACCGCGCCGATCGCCACGGCCGTCAGGGCGACCGCCGCCCAGGGAACCGGCCGTCGGCAGATCGTGTCCTCGCCGATCAGGAGCATGCTGCTCTTGAACATCAGCACCATCAGTGCAGCGGTCGTCACATTGAACACAATGGCGTTCACGTAGATCGTTCCCCCGTGGAATGGACCCTGGGTCTCGGGTCGGCGCTCACCCTAGCCGGGGCTCCGAGCAGCAGTGCTGCCGCCCCCGGCACAGGCCCGGACGACCTGCGAGGAGTCCTGGAGCCCCGGCTACGACTGCAGGGCGGGCGTGTTCCTGATGAAGGCGTCGAACCCCAGCGGGGAGCGACCGAGCAGGTCGGCGAGGTCGTCGGTGGCCCGGTCGTACCGGTTCTCGGCGTGCAGCCGCGCCATCGTGGCGATGTGGTCGAAGACGTGGGGCGGCAGGTCCAGCTCCTTGAGGTCGCCTTCCAGCCACTCCTTGTACGGCACGTCGACGTAGGTCACGGTGCGGCCGAGGACGGTGGAGAACTCGGCCGCGATGGTGTCCATGTCGCGCGAGTGCGCCCCGGTCAGCTCGTAGACCCGGCGAGACGGTTCCACCGGGGCGAGCAGGAGGTGCGCGACGGCCTCCGCCACATCGGCCGCTGCGACCGGCGAGGTCCGGGCGGAGCCGAACGGGAGGCGGATCGTGCCGTCCCGCAGGATCGAGGCGACCGCGACCTGGGCGAAGAGCGGATTCTCCATGAATACCGTGGGCCGGACGTGGACGACCGGCGCTCCCGACCAGTCCAGGACGTGCTCGGCCAGCCAGTGGAGCCGCTGGTGCCGGGATTCGCCCCGGCTGGTGAGGTCCATCTGCGAGACCGTCATCTGGGACATGCTCACCAGGAGTTCGAGGCCGTCGCCCTCCCGGACGGCCGCCGCGACCGTCGTCGCGGCCTCCAGGTACGCGGGCGACACGCTCATCCCGAAGTAGGCCCGGCGGCAGCCTGCCAGCGCCTCCACCACGTCGGCGCCGCGTGTGAGGTCGCCGACCACCACCTCCACACCGGCCAGGGTCCGCAGGGCCGAGGCCCGTTCGTCGTCGTGGTGCGCAAGAGCCCGGACAGGCACGCCCTGCGCGTGCAACCGGTCGAGGACCGTTCGCCCGACTCCGCCCACCGCGCCGCCGACACCGGTGACCAGGACGGGATGGACGTGCACGGCGATCGCCTCCTGCCTCACCGACCGGGACATCCGGTCAACTCGGGACGATCCCACCCTAAGGGCTGGCCCCGGCCCACCCGCGCAGCCAGCGCCGGAAGGCGGCGAGGGAAGACGCCCTGGGCCGCCCTAGTACTCCAGCAGTACTTCGCCATTTCTGCTGGTCAGGGTTCTGAGGGTGGGGAGTGTAGTGGTGTGGGCAGGGGCATGGAACGGTCTTTGG
>NZ_JBFAET010000309.1:0-6848 GCF_040642095.1 Streptomyces sp. NPDC020362 | reverse complement strand
CGACGAACGAGCCGAGGGCACCACCTTCCGCCTCCCCTTCTTCCTCTTCCAGGGCGACAGCGACGTCCTGACCCCACCGGAGCCGGCCCGCCGCTCGAAGAACCGGACTGCGCCGTCGGCCTGGCGGAGGCATTCTCCGACCGGTGATCAATGGTGGAAGGCATCGGACGAGGCGGCCGGGCTGAGGAGAAGGGCATGCTGATTGACGGAATACTGAAATCCAAGCAAAAGGGCCGCTGCGGAGGGCATGTTCGGGGACTTGAATCCCGCGTCTTCCGCAGCGGCGGTACGAAAAGGTGGGTCAGTTCAGAGCGTCAGCCGACGGCACGACAACGCCGTAGAGGTCCGCGATGGTCGCCAGCGCGCTGTGGTGCAGCTGTTCGGCGGACACCTCGGCCACGTCGGTCTTGAGGGAGCGGGTGGCGGTGGCGTCGGCAACCACCGTGGCCCGGTTGCCGCGAAGGAATGCGCCCTGGGCGGTGAAGGCCACGCACATGTGGGTCATGAAGCCGGCCAGGACCAGGTTCTCGTTCCCTGCCTCGTCCACCAGCTCACCCAGGTTGGTGCCGTGAAAGGCATTGGGGGCCTGCTTCGTGACGACCGCCTCGCCGCCGACCGGGGTCACCTTCTTGTGGATCTGGCCCACTTCGGTGCTCAGGTCGTACGGGCTGCCCGCGCCCCCGTCGTGCTGGACGTGGATGACCTTGGCACCGGCCTCCCGGGCCTTGGAAAGCAGGTCGGCCGCACGCTCGAGCGCGCTCTCCCAGCCGTCCAGCTCCATGACGCCCTGGATGTAGGTGTTCTGGATGTCGATCAGGATCAGCGTCGAGTGAGCGAGGGACGCCGGGGTCTGGTCGAGGGCGCTGAGGTCGCGAAGAGTCTGCGAAGGCATTTCTGCCCTTTCTGAAGCTCGGTGGTGGAAGGCCGTCCCGTGAGGCGGCGGCTCTCACGCTACGAACCTGCTGTTGTGGCGGCAATGTCATGTAGCTTGCAGATACAGACACTCGATGGGAGGAGGTCCCTTGGGCACGACCCGGCGCCTCATCGTCGTCGTCCTCTTCGACGGCGTGGACCTGCTGGATGTCACCGGACCGTCCGAAGTCTTCTCCCTCCTGCGGCGGGAGACGGACGACGCGTCCGGCTACCACGTCGTCCTGGCCGCGGAGACGATGGATCCTGTCACCACCGCGGCAGGCGTTCGGGTCCTGCCCGACATGACGTTCGAAGAGATCTCCGGCAGCCGTATCGAGACCCTCATGGTGCCCGGCTCCGTCGAGGTCGACGCCCAACGCCGGGTCCACGCCCTCACCGATCCGAACACGGTCCGCTGGGTGAAGAACCTTGCCGGCCACGCCGATCGCATCGCCTCCGTCTGCGTCGGCGCCCACCTTCTCGCAGCCGCCGGACTCCTCGACGGGAAGAGGGCCACCACCCACTGGTCGACCGCGCGGCAACTGGCCGACGAGCACCCGTCGGTGGAGGTGGACGCCGACCCGATCTTCATCCGCGACGGCAAGGTGTGGACCGGTGCCGGGATCACCGCGTGCCTGGACCTGTCCCTGGCCCTGGTGGCCGAGGACTTCGGTGAGGCAACAGCCCTGCGCGTCGCCCGTCAGCTGGTCATGTACCTCAAGCGCCCCAGCGGCCAGAGCCAGTTCAGCGTGCCCATCGAACCCCTCTCGACCACACGCCGCATGGACGAGCTGCGGCACCACATCACCCGCAACCTGACGTCGCCCCTGACGGTGGGCTACCTCGCCGAACAGGCCAACGTCAGCGAACGTCAGCTCACCAGGATCTTCAAGACCGAACTCGGCATGACCCCGGCCGTCTACATCGAGTCGGCCCGCGTCGAAGCCGCACGCATCCGCCTGGAGACCACGGACGACACCCTCGAACGCGTGGCGTCGGCCTGCGGATTCGGCACCGTCGACACCTTGATCAGGGCCTTCCGCAGGAAGCTCAACACGACCCCGACGGAGTACCGCAACCGATTCCGCCACCTCTCGTAGCCGGAGGGCAGCCTGCGCGAGTTCGACGGCGTACCCGACGTCGTGGCAGGGTCCCCCCCGTAAGGGGGAGCTTGTCATCCTGCGTGTTGATGTGCGGCCGTCTTCGCGTGAGCACGATCGAACGCATGTTGAAGATCGACGCACTGCCCGGTGTTCCCCCTTGGGCTGTCCTCGCCGCTCACACGGTGCCACTGGTCACCCTGCCGTCGGGCCTGTGGCGGATCGCCCAGGTCGCCGGGCTCCCGGTGGCCGAACAACTGGGCCGGAACGGTCGCGAGGTGGTGGTGGCCGTCCCGCTGACCTTGACAACCGAAGGTCTCGCCCTGCTCACACTCGGACTGGTACGGCCTTGGGGCGAGGTCGCACCCCGCTGGCTTCCGCTCATCGGCGGACGGCGCGTGCATCCGCTCGCGGCGGTAGTACCAGCGCTGTTCGGGGCGGTGGTGCTGTGCGCGACAGGAGGCTGGTTCACCTGTACCCGGGCGCAGGGCTGATTGGGCGTGTCACGCAGACGCCGGCCCAGCAAGTGCTCCTCGTGGTCTGCTACTCGCCGCTGCTGGCCCGGGCGCCCCTCCTGGCGGCCACGACGCTCGCGTACTACCGGCGCAGGACGACTGTGCTGTGAAGCCATTCGGTGCTTTGTTCTCCGATGACGCCCTCACCGCAACGAGAGTGCAGGCGAGCGGCACTCCAAGTCCGAGCCGCGCCGCCCCGCCCGGTGCTCTCACATGGTCAGGGCCGGCTCGTGGTCAGGGCGTCCCCGCTGTCCGGAACATGGGGCGTGAGGGCAGCTTCGGCTGCCGAGGTCTCGGCGGTGGTGATGGTCTGCTGCAGGACATCCCGAGCCGCAGCGATGTCGGCGGCTCGCTGATCAAGGGTACGCAACTGGGCGCGCAGCGCGTCCAGCACGCCGGGGCAGGGGAGCACGCCGGCCTGGGCGTCGGTGCAGGGAAGTACCTGGCGGATGACGCGGGTAGGCAGCCCCGCCGCGAGCAGGGCCCGGATCCTCAGTACCGTCTCGGCCGCGGTCTCGTCGTATGTCCTGTACCCGTTGGGCCGACGCCCCGGTCGGAGCAGCCCCGCCCGCTCGTAGTAGCGCAGCAGGCGTTCGCTGGTCCCGGTCCGTTCTGCCAGTTCTCCGATGAGCACCGTCCTCTCCTTCCCCCGCACTTGACCTTCCAACGGTGTCAAGGAGCAACAGTAGGTCCGTCGGCCGCATTCCGGCGGCCCGGTCCACCATGGAGCTCCCAGTGATCATTGATGCGCACAGCCACGTCCACGACCCGGTGACAAGCCACCTCGCCGACCTGGACGCCGCGGGGGTGGACCGTTCGGTGCTCTTCGGCACCCGCCCACACCCGGAACGAGCTGTCGATCTGGCCTCCCTGCGCCGTGAGATGAGCGTCCTGGACCATGCGCTGGCGGGCCGGGGAAATGACGCTGACGGCTACCGCACCGCCTGGCGGGAGCTGGATGAGGCCCTTGCTGCCCACCCCGACCGGTTCATCGGATTCGGCTCCGTGCCGCTCGACCTGCCCGAGGCGGAGATCGCGGCCGTGATCGAGCGTGAGGTGGTGTCACGTGGCCGGCGGGGTATCGGGGAACTCACGCCCCCTGCTGGCGGCGCCGCCCGCATCGAGCCTGTGCTCAAGGCGGCGCATGATCACGGCGGGCTGCCGGTGGTCGTGCACGGCTTCGCCCCGACCACGGCGGAGGACCTGAACACGCTGTCCCGTCTCGCCAAGCGGTATCCGGCGGTTCCGCTGATCGTCAGCCAACTCGGCGGGATGAACTGGATGCAGGCCATCGAACTGGTGCGGGACACGCCCAGCATGTTCCTGGAACTGTCCACGGCCAACATCGTCTTCGCGGTGAGGCTGGCGATCCGGGAGATTCCCGAGCGCACGTTGTTCGGCTCGGACGCCCCCTACGGCGATCCCGTGATCGCCCGCACCACCGTGGAACGGGTTACCTCTCCCGGTGAGGTACGTGAGCGAGTGCTTGGAGGGACCCTGGGCGAACTCCTGGGCATTCTGTGAACCTGGCTCCCCTCGAGCCGGCACCTCCTCGCCTGCCTCCGGTGCCGTGCAGATCCGAGCGTTGCCCGGGCCACAGGTTCACCAGCGTACGGCCGTGAAGTCGATGGGTTGGGGGCGTAGTTGTCGGGTGCGTCCTGCCAACGCTCGCAGTCGACCGGACATCTCGTCGGCCGTCAGGCGGTGCCGTCCACCGTGGCCGGGGAGGACCCACTCGAATCGCAGCCGTCCGCTCACCCTGGCCAGGGAGTCGGCCAAATCCTCGATGGAGTACCAGGTCACGCTCTCCGCAACTTCCAGATCACCGGTCGTGCGTGACCAGTAGAAGCTGTCGCCGCTGAAGCAGTACCGGTCGTCCGCGAGATAGAGGACGCTGCCCCGGGTGTGTCCGGGCAGGGGATGGGCGGTGACTCCCTCGCCGATCTCCATGGGGTCGAGTCCGTGGATCACATGGTCCGCGTCCGGTGCAGCATCGAGGTCGCCCTCGTGGATCCACAGCCGGGCGCCGAAGTGGTCGGCGTAACGACGTCCGTGCGCTGCGTGATCGCGATGGGTGAGCAGCACATCGGTGACGGGTCCCGCTGCCGTGTAGCGCCCTGCCAGTTCCCGGCTCCAGCGCGGGGTGTCGATCATCATGAGCGTGCCGGACGGCCGCAGCAGCAGGTAGGAGTGGGCGCCGGCGGTGTGCGCCGAGTTGTGGCCACAGATCAGTACGCCGTCGTCGACGGCCATCGGAAACGGGTCGAGGGCCTGGTCAGCGTGCCCGGACGCCGGGCGGATGGACCGGGTGGGGCAGGCGAAGACGGCGGCGTGTAAGCGTCGTGTCTCCGCCTCGTTGCCCGGTGGCCGCAGGATCTGCGACTTCGCTCCGGACTCGATGATCATCTCGGGTGCGAACTGCCGGGCGGCATCACAGTTGATGCAGCGAGCGTCCACGTACCAGCCGTCCACAACAGGGCTCCTTCCGAGGGAAACGGCCCTGCCCGGGCCGCCGCTACAGGGATCCGTCATGGGGATCCGCTACAGGGATATCCCGCTGGCGGACGGAATCGGTAGGTCGTGCGGACCTTGTATTTCCGGGCCGGCAGCGCTCTTGCAGTAAGACAAGGTGGCTGACCTGGAGAAATGGGCGGACGGAGCGTGGCATCCCTTCAAGTCGAGGACGTCGGGCTGTGGCCACGAGGCACGACGAGGTACGACGAGCCAGGGGCCATCAGCGGCTGGTGAGGGCCCTGTCTCTGGTCACCTGGCGGACAACGCCGGCCGCTCCAGAACCCGCCCGCTCTGACCAGGCCGTTTCGCAGCAAGCCTCACTTGCCGGGGAACTCGTGCTCAGGACGTGCCGCTGGGTAGGCGGCGGTCTCGTCCACATGGTCGTCTTCGTCGTCGAGCCGTTCAACGAGGAGCATCGCCGCATCGTCCGCCAGGTGACCCCCGGTATGGCGTACCAACTCCTCGTGCAGGTGATCCAGGAACTCGGACGGAACACACGGGTGCATCGCTTCCATGGCCTCGGGCAGGGCGAAGAAAACGTTGTCCGGGCTGCGAGCTTCGATCACCCCGTCGGTGTGCAGCAGGAGGCGATCACCGGGCGCAAACGGATAGTTGTCGACCTTGCCAAGGGGAACGGTCATGAATTCTTCCAGGCCCAGGGGCGGCAGATCCGCGGTGGGGGTCAAGGCCTCCACCTTGCCCCGGCGCAGCACCAGTGCAGGCGGATGGCCGCGATTGACCACCTGGACCACGAAGTCGTCGGACACCTGAGCCACGAGCACGGTCACGAAACTCTCGGCGTGGTCCTCCTCGGCGCCCGGATGCGCCGCGCTCGGCATTGCGCGCTCCCGATGCAGCGCAGCCGCGCAGTGGTTCACCACCTCGACCAGGTCGTCTTCATAGTGGACGGCCTCCCGGAACGCACCCAGTACGGCTGCGGCCAGGCGGACGGCCGGCAGCCCTTTGCCACGGACGTCACCCACGATCATCCGCACCCCGTAGCGTGTCTGTGCCGCCTCGTAGAGATCGCCGCCGATCTGCGCTCCCGTCTCGGCTGCGAGATACATGCTGGCCATCTGCACCGGGCCCAGCCGGGCAGGCACGTGACGCAGGAGCACTTGTTGGGCGGCCTCTGCGACCCGGCGGACCTGGTCCAGCTCGATCTGTCTGCGCGTGCGCATCGCATTACTCACGGCGACACTGGCCACTGACACCATGAGCAGGGACAGAAGGTTGCTGTAGGCCTGGCCGGCCCAACTGTGGTGAAGCGTGGCCGTGAGCACGGTGACGGCGCAGGCCCCGACCGCTGCCGCAAGAATGCCCCTCGGGCCCATCGTCAGTGAGGCCAGAGCCGGTGTTGCGGCCAGGATGGGACCGGTGACCACAGCGTGTGCGGGCGAGAGCTCGATGCCCAGCGCGAACAGCACGATCATGAACGGCACGCACTGCCCGAGCCTGAACAGGACGCGGCCGTGACTGCCCGCACCTGACGGGCCAGGTGGGCGGAGTAGCGATCCCATGGCTACAGCCTGGCTCACCGAGGTCGAGTGTTCCACTCAACGCTCTGTGTCGGTCCAGGCGCGTGCGGCGGCCCCACGCCGTCGTTGCACGGGGCCAGACGTTCGGTGGGTCCACATCGGCTCAAGGCGATCCGATCCATTGGCCCCGAGCGCGCGAGGATTCACTGCGCCGGAGTTGTGATGGTCGCTCTGGGCGGGGCGTGGTGGTTGCTGGGGAGGCTCAGTAGGCGGAGTTGACGTTGTCGATGGAGCCGTAGCGGTGGGCGGCGTAGTTGGCTGCGGCGGTG
>NZ_JBFAET010000308.1:0-6965 GCF_040642095.1 Streptomyces sp. NPDC020362 | reverse complement strand
CGGCCTCCGGCGGGCGCCCTTCGCTCTGCGCCCTTCGCTCTGCGCCCTTCGCTCTGCGCCCTTCGCTCTGCGCCCTTCGCTCTGCGCCGTGCGCCTACGACCGGGCGGAGCGGACCCGGACGATCGCGAAGGCGGCTGCCGCGAGGCCCAGCACGCCCACGACCAGCCCGGCGATGCCGAGGCCGCGGGCCGTGGAGTCGCTCGCGTCGGCGGCCTTGGACGTGTCGGCGGACGTTGTCTTCGACGGCGCGGCGGCAGCGGTCTCGCCGCCCGCGGTGAGCTTGAGCATGGGCGCCGGGTTCTCCGGCTCGTCCCCGCCGCTCGGCTCCTCGATCCAGCGGGCGACCTTGCCGTCGGAGTAGGTCTGCAGCGTCTTGAACGTCAACTGGTCGGTGTCGTCGGGCAGCTGACCGAAGGCGACGTCGAAGTCCTCGTACTGCCCGGCGCCGATCTTCCCGCCGGTGAAGGTGATCTCGGAGGCGGCTTCGGTGATCGTGCCGTCGTCGGTCTTCACCGGCTTCTTGAGCTTGGTGGTGGTCACCTTGGCGGTCCAGCCGTCCTGCGGGTGGACCAGGACGCCGAGGACGGGGTGGTCGGTGGGCAGGAAGACCTGCACCTTGGTGGTGGAGGCGCTGTCCTCCTCGTTGGGCACGCGGAAGGTCAGCACGCCGTCCGTGGCCCCCTTGGCGTAGCTCTCCGGGTGGACGGTGACGTGCGCGGAGGCGACGCCGGCCGCGGCGAGGAGTCCGGCGGCGGTCAGGGCGGCGAGGGTACCGGCACGGCGCAGGGTGGTGCGTGTCGCGGACATGAGTGAGGTGATCTCCGTACGAGTGACGTGGTGGATGGTCAGACCGGGTACGGGATCGGGGCCGGGGGTCCGCGGCGGCTCACCGCGTGCCGCAGCGCGGGCCGGCGGGGCGGCTCGGGGCCGTCCGGCACCCGCAGGGCGGGACCGGCGGGGGCGGGCGGCCGGGTGCCCCGCCACCAGGCGAGGAGCCCCGCGGGTACGAGTGCTGCGGCACGGCGCAGCAGCGACCACAGCGCGGCCTCGCCCCGCCTGAGCCACCAGGACGCGACCAGAGCGGCGAGGACGTGCGCTGCGGTGGCGCAGGCGGTCGGGTGCGTGTGCACCGGCTGGGCGTGGGCCTGCGTCATCGCCATGGTGTGGCCGGGCATGGACGCCATGCGGAGCATGTGCGCACTGCCCCCAGCGGTGCTCTGGTGGGCCGCGTCGAAGGCGATGTGCAGGCCGGCCTGGGTGAGGAGCATGGCGGCGCCGATGCCCGGCAGCGACCTCTCCCGTCCGCCGAGCGTGCAGCCGAGCGCGAAGACCGCGAGAAAGGCGACGGCGTCGGCCCACAGCGGCGGCATGTCCCCCATGGCCAGGCCGTGCCCGGCGGCAGCCAGCAGCACGCACACCGCGGCGAACACCGCGCCGCGCAGGCTCCTTACCGCCGGTGACGCGCTCATGGTGAGGGATCCTCCCACGGCCGGGAGGCACGTGAGGCACCGATGTCCTGTTCCGTCACCCGTCCGGTCGTGACGGCGACGGGCCGGGCCGGGGCGTCTCGGGGCGCCCCCCTTGACGTCACCGCCGGCGCACCGAGAACGGCGAGTACGGCGGCCGGGGCGAGGACCGACCGGGGGGCGCGCTCGGCGTAGGGCTGGTCTCGGCGAGGAGGTGGCCCCATGCGGGGGACGGCGGCTGCGCGCCGAGGCCGAGGAAGCCGAGCGGGCGGAGAACCCGCAGGTCAGCCCTTCTGCTCCACCCGCACCCAGTCCACCTGCGCCTGCACTCCCCCGGCCGCGACCCTGTCCACGCTCGACTGCGGCAGGCCCCAGTAGGGACTGGTCACCTTGTTCCAGCCGGCCGGGTACGCGCCGCCGAGCGCGAGGTTGAGGATCACGTACTGGTTGTGGTCGTACACCCACTGGCCGCGGGTCGATTCGAGGACGTTGCGGGTGGTCTCCTGGACGAGGCGGTCGTCGACGGAGAAACGCATCGCCGTCGGGGTCCATTCGACCGCGTACGTGTGCCACTGGTCGGCGGTGCCGCCGTTCGGATAGGTCTGGCGGGCGCCGATGTTGCCGTCCGCCGAGTAGCCGGGGCCGTGCAGGGCCGAGCTGGTCCAGTCGCCGTAACCGATGTTCTCCATGATGTCGGTCTCGCCGGAGGCCGGCCAGGAGACGGAGGGGTCGTCCACGTCGGAGCCCAGCAGCCAGAAGGCGGGCCAGAAGCCGTCGCCGACGGGGAGTTTCATGCGGGCGCTCACCCGGCCGTGGGCGAAGTCGAAGTTCGTGTGCGTGTCGATGCGTCCCGACGTGAAGTCGTAGGTGCCGCCGCCCGCCCGGGTGCAGCCCTTGCAGTACTTCGCCTTCAGGATCAGGCTGCCGTTCTCGGTGCGGATGTTGTCGGAGGAGTCGACGTATGCCTGGGACTCGCCATTGACCGGGCCCATCTCCGTGCCGGTGCGCACCACCCGCCACTTGGAGCGGTCCGGGCCCGCGCCGGTGAAGTCGTCGAAGAACGTGGTGCGGTACGTGCCCGGCCGGTCGGCGGGGAGTGACGGGTAGGCGGCCGCCGCGCTGCCACCGGTGCCCCAGACCTGGAACTCGTAGAGCGAGTAGCCGAACTGGGCCGTTGCGGGGGCCGGATTGTAGAAGGAACGGCGTTCCTTACCGAGCATGCGGACGTAGCGGCCCGTCACGGGCGAGGGCAGTGTGACCGTGTCGTGCAGGCCGGCCGCGTCGGAAGGGGACTGCACGTTCGCACGGCGGGCGGCGATGTCGGCGGCCGAGGGCTCGTACACCGTGCGCCAGGTGCGGTTGTCGTCGGAGACCTGCAGGAGGTAGTCGACCGCGTACGCCGACTCCCAGTACAGGTCCACGGTGTCGATCGTCGACTGCGCCCCCAGGTCCACCGACACCCACCGGTCCGCGTTCCAGTCGCTCGACCAGCGGGTCGGGTCTCCCTTCAGGTCGGCCGGCCAGCCGCCGTCCGTGACGAACGCCGGCGAGTTTCCCGCGTGCTGGTAGTGGTTCGAGTACGCCGGGTGGTTCAGCGCGAGATTGGTGCGGGTCGAGGACGCCGGGGCCGGTTCGCCACCGTAGACCTTGAAGCTCCACAGCGAGTAGCCGTAGGGCGTGGCGCGTTCCAGGCCGCGCAGGCGGACGTAGCGGCCGGTGACCTCCTGCGGGTAGGTGTGGGCGGTGACGGAGCCGCCGGTACCGGCGGTCTCGGTGTAGAAGGGGGTCCAGTCGGTGCCGTTCGCCGAGGCCTCCAGGACGTAGCGCCTGCCGTAGGCGGCCTCCCAGTCCAGGACGACGTGGTCGACGCGGATCACGGAGCCGAGGTCGACGCGGATCCAGGCGTCGTCGGCGAAGTTGCTGGACCAGCGGGTGGCGCCGTTGCCGTCGACGGCGAGGCCCGCGGCGGTGCCGGCGTTCTCGCTGCCGGAGGCGGTGACGGCGGCCGGGTTCGCGGCGTAGGCGGCGGCCGCGCGGTCGGTGTCCCAGGAGACGGCTGCCGGAGCGCCGTGGGCCGGGGCGGCCAGGAGCGGGCCGGAGGCCAGCAGGGCAGCGGTGGCGACTGCGGCGAGCAGGGTGCGGGGGGTACGGGATGGCATACGGCTCTCCTTGTGGGGTGGAGGTGCTTCTCGTGCTCCTCGTGCTTCCTGTGCTCCTCGTGGTTCCTGTGCCCCTCGCCGCATCCTTGTCGCGATCATGACAATTGCGGGAAAGGGGTGGCCCAGTGGGCAGGGGCTCCCGCACCCCTGCCCACCGGCCGTCCGGGCCCCGGCTCAGGCGGCCCGGCGTGCCTGGCCGCGGTGGACGCGGACGATGTCCGCGTACCGGTGTCCGCTGCCCTTGATCGTGCGCACCTGGGTGCGGTAGTCGACGCGGACGAGGCCGAAGCGCTTCGCGTAGCCGTACGCCCACTCGAAGTTGTCCAGCAGCGACCAGGCGAAGTAGCCCGCCAGCGGAGCGCCCCTGCGGGCCGCCGAGGCGCACGCGGCCAGGTGCCGCTCCAGGTAGTCCTGGCGCTCCAAGTCGTCGACGGTGCCGTCGGAGCGGACCACGTCCGGGTAGGCCGAGCCGTTCTCCGTGACATAGATCCTGCGCGGGCCGTACTCCTCGGTGAGGCGCAGCAGCAGCGCCTCGATGCCGCCCGGGTCGATCTCCCAGTCCATGCCGGTACGCGGGACGTCCGGGCGGCGCACGGAGCGGACGCGGGGGGCGGGTCCGTCGGGGTCGTCGGCGACGTACGCGGGGAAGTAGTAGTTCAGGCCGAGCCAGTCCAGCGGGGCCGCGATGGCCTCCGAGTCGCCTGGTTTGTCCGGGAGTTCGATGCCGTACGCCTCCACCATGTCGGCGGGGAAGCCGCGGCCGTGCACCGGGTCGAGCCACCAGCGGTTCACATGCCCGTCGTGGCGGCGGGCGGCCGCCAGGTCCTCGGGGCGGTCGGTGGCGGCGTGCACGGTGGAGAGGTTGTTGACGATGCCGACCTCGGCGCCCGGGGCGGCGGCGCGGATCGCCTGCGTGGCGAGGCCGTGGCCGAGGAGCAGGTGGTAGGAGGCGCGTACGGCGGCCGTGAGGTCGCTCCAGCCGGGGGCCATCTTGCCCTCCAGGTGGCCGATCCAGGCCGAGCAGGAGGGTTCGTTGAGGGTCGCCCAGAGCTTCACGCGGTCGCCGAGGCGTTCGGCGACCGTCGAGGCGTACTCCGCGAACGCGAGTGCGGTCTCCCGCTCCGGCCAGCCGCCGCGGTCCTGGAGGACCTGCGGCAGGTCCCAGTGGTAGAGGGTGACGGACGGGGTGATGCCCGCCTCCAGCAGGCCGTCCACCAGTTCGTCGTAGAAGGACAGGCCCCTGGGGTTGACCGGGCCGGTCCCGCCGGGGATCACCCGCGGCCAGGCCACCGACAACCGGTAGGCGTTGACGCCGAGCCGTCGCATCAGGCCGATGTCCTCGCGCCAGCGGTGGTAGTGGTCGCAGGCGACGTCACCGTGGTCGCCGTTCGCGATCTTCCCGGGGGTGTGCGAGAAGGTGTCCCAGATCGACGGTGAACGGCCGTCCTCGGCGACGGCTCCCTCGATCTGGTAGGCCGCTGTCGCCGTGCCCCACAGGAAGTCGTGCGGGAGTGCGGCGAGGTCGATGCGTTCGGACACGGAAGTCCCTTCGGGATACGGGGTGTCGGTCACTTGACGGCGCCCGCCGTCAGACCGGCGACGAGATAGCGCTGAAGGAGCAGGAACCCGGCGACCACCGGCACGCTCACCACGAGCGAGGCGGCCATGATCTGGTTCCAGTAGACGTCGTTGAGGGTGGAGTAGCCCTGAAGGCCGACGGCGAGGGTGCGGGTGGTGTCGTTGGTCATGACGGACGCGAAGAGCACCTCGCCCCACGCGGTCATGAAGGCGTAGACGGCGACCGCGACGATGCCGGGGATCGCGGCCGGTACGACGATCCTGAGCAGTGCGCCGAGCGGTCCGCAGCCGTCCACCAGGGCCGCCTCGTCCAGCTCGCGCGGCACCGAGTCGAAGTAGCCGATGAGCATCCAGATGGAGAACGGCAGCGAGAAGGTGAGGTACGTCAGGATCAGGCCGCCGCGGGAGCCGAACAGGGCGATTCCGGTGGCGTTGCCGATGTTGACGTAGATCAGGAACAGCGGCAGGAGGAAGAGGATGCCGGGGAACATCTGCGTCGACAGCACGGTCACCGTGAAGACCCGCTTGCCGCGGAAGTCGTAGCGGCTGACGGCGTAGGCGGCGAACACGGCGATGGCCACCGAGCAGACGGTCGCCGCGCCCGCCACGATCAGCGAGTTCACGAAGTACTTCGCGAGCGGGACCGTCGACCAGATGTCGATGTACGGCCGGAAGGTCAGCCCGCTCGGCAGCCACCGGAACCTGCCGGTGACGTCCGCGAGGGGCTTCAGCGAGCTGGAGACCATCACGTACACCGGCACCAGCACGAAGCCGGTGAGCAGCGTGAGGAAGATCCGGCGGGACCACACGAAGGAGCGCGGGGGCGCCGTCGGGGAACTGGGGCTAGACATCTGCGGCTCTCCGTCCGCGCGAGGTGACCAGCAGGTACACGCCGGTCACGACCAGCAGGAAGAGCAGCAGCAGGACGGACATGGCGGATCCGGTGCCGAAGTTCCAGGTGACGAACGAGGCCTGGTAGATGTGGACCGAGATGAGGTCGGCGGCCTCGGGGGCGGCTCTGCCGAACAGGACGAACGGGGTGTTGAAGTCGTTGAACGTCCACAGGAACAGCACCAGGACCAGCACCTGGTTGACCGGGCGCAGCGAGGGCAGGGTGATGCGGCGGATCTGCTGCCACATCCCGGCGCCGTCCAGCGCCGCCGCCTCGTACAGCTCGCTCGGGATGTTCTGGAGTCCGGCCATGACGATCAGGAAGGCGAACGGCCAGCCCTTCCACACGGACACGGTCAGCAGGGCGTAGAAGCTGTTGTCGCCGATGAGCCAGAAGGAGGGCTTGCCGGTGAGGTGCAGCTGGTCGTGCAGGACGTGGTTCACCAGGCCGTTGTCGTGCTGGAACATGAACACCCAGGTGATGACGGCCGCGTAGACCGGCAGCGCGTACGGCACCAGGAACAGGGCACGCAGCAGGCCGCGGCCACGGAAGGCGTCCTGCATGAAGACGGCGGCGGCGGTGCCGATCAGCCAGCACAGGCCGACCGACAGCAGCGTGAAGGCGACGGTGACGAAGAAGGAGTGCAGCAGGGCCTCGCCGACGGGGGCGTCGAAGTCCACCGACACCTTGTAGTTGCCGAGGCCGGTCCAGGGGGCGCTCTCCCAGTCGCGGATGTAGAACTGGGTGAGCTCCTTGAAGCTCATCACGATGCCGATGACCATCGGCACCAGGTGGACGAATAGTTCGAGTAGCAGGGCGCGCAGGAGCAGTAGGTACGGCAGGAGATCGGAACAGCACACTACTGAACT
>NZ_JBFAET010000307.1:0-6979 GCF_040642095.1 Streptomyces sp. NPDC020362 | reverse complement strand
ATCAGACCCATGTAGCCGAACATCGGCTTGCGGGAGAAGACCGGGATGACCTCGGAGATGATGCCGAAGAACGGCAGGGCGATGATGTACACCTCTGGATGGCCGAAGAACCAGAAGAGGTGTTGCCACAGCAAGGCTCCGCCGTTGGCGGCATCGAACACATGCGCACCGAATTTACGGTCCGCCTCCAGGGCGAACAGCGCGGCCGCGAGGACCGGGAAGGCGAGCAGGACCAGGACGGCGGTCAGCAGCACGTTCCACACGAAGATCGGCATGCGGAACATGGTCATGCCCGGGGCGCGCATGCAGATGATCGTGGTGATGAAGTTGACCGCGCCGAGGATGGTGCCGAAGCCGGAGAAGGCCAGACCCATGATCCACATGTCGGCGCCGATGCCCGGCGAGCGGACCGCGTCCGACAGCGGGGAGTAGGCGAACCAGCCGAAGTCGGCCGCGCCCTGCGGGGTGAGGAACCCGCCGACCGCGATGGTCGAGCCGAACAGGTAGAGCCAGTAGGCGAACATGTTCAGCCGCGGGAACGCCACGTCGGGCGCGCCGATCTGCAGCGGCATGATCCAGTTCGTGAAACCGGCGAACAGCGGCGTCGCGAACATCAGCAGCATGATCGTGCCGTGCATCGTGAACGCCTGGTTGAACTGCTCGTTCGACATGATCTGCAGGCCCGGACGGGCCAGCTCGGCGCGCATCAGCAGCGCCATCACGCCGCCGATCAGGAAGAACGCGAACGACGTGACGAGGTACAGCGTTCCGATCGTCTTGTGGTCGGTGGTCGTCAGCCACTTCACCACGACATTGCCGGGCTGCTTGCGCCTGACCGGCAGCTCGTTCTCGTACGAGTCCTCCGCTGCCGCGGCACCCTGGGGTTCGTTGAGGATGCTCACAGGTTGTTCGTCTCCCGGTTCTTCTCGTGCGGCGTCTGCGCGATGCCGGCGGGAATGTAACCGGTCTGCCCCTTCTTGGCGAGGTCCTTGAGGTGCTGCTCGTATCGCTCGGGGGAGACGACCTTCACGTTGAACAGCATCCGGGAGTGGTCGACGCCGCAGAGCTCTGCACACTTGCCCATGAAGGTGCCCTGGTGGTTCGGGATCACCTGGAAGGCGTTGGTGTGGCCCGGGATGACGTCCTGCTTCATGAGGAACGGCACCACCCAGAAGGAGTGGATGACGTCACGCGAGGTGAGGACGAAGCGGACGGTCTTGCCCTCGGGGAGCCAGAGCGTCGGACCCGGGTTGCCGGTCTGCGGGTTCTTCGTACCGGGCGTACCGACGTCGTAGACGCCGCCGGCGTTCGCCGGGAAGTCCTTCTTGAACCGGTCCGGGATGGCGTCCAGGTTCTTGTCGGTCTTCGCGTTGCCGGTGACACCGGGCACGTCCGCGATGTAGTTGAAGCCCCAGCTCCACTGGAAGCCGACCACGTTGACCGTGACGTCGGGCTTCTTGGAGAGGTCCAGGAGCTTCGTCTCGTCCCGGGCCGTGAAGTAGAAGAGCACCGAGATGATGATGATCGGGACCACCGTGTACAGGGCCTCGATCGGCATGTTGTACCGAGTCTGCGGAGGTACCTCGACCTTGGTGCGGCTGCGCCGGTGGAACATGGCCGCCCAGAGGATCAGGCCCCACACCAGCACGCCGACGGCGAGCGCGGCAGCCCAGGAGCCCTGCCACAGGGAGAGGATCCGCGGAGCCTCTTCCGTGACCGGGGTGGGCATACCAAGGCGGGGGAAGTCCTTGTATGTGCAACCGGTAGCGGTCGCCAGGACCAGGCCCGCGGTCAATGCCTGCAGCAGCTTCCGCCGCATCGGGCGCCGCGGCGAGCGGTCGGAGCCGTTGGGACTCACGTAGCGCCTTCCCGAGAGTCTCGCCCGCGCGGTCGGCTGCGGCCTTCTCGCTGGTCGGTCGCCGCCCTGCGTCGGGCAGGGGTTTGGATGTTTATGCGGACCAAACCCTAGCCGACGCCCTCTGGGGGTTCGCGGGGAGGGGGGCATACGCGCCGCGGGTCAGCCCGAAGGGGTGGGATTGGGCGCCTAATAGCTCGGGGTTGTCGCGGTTTGAGCGCGGCTGCGGGTGGTGTTCTGGCTGGTCGCGCCCCACGCGGCGGAGCCGCACAGCGATACGGCCCCGCGCCCCCATGAGGCCTCCTCCTGCCGAAGATTTACCGTTGCCATGTGTCCTACTTCGACGCCGCATCCGCGGCTCCCCTCCATCCCGTGGCTCGTCAGGCGCTGTTGGCCGCCCTGGACGACGGGTGGGCCGATCCTGCTCGTCTGTACAGGGAGGGGCGCAAGGCGCGGTTGCTGCTCGACGCCGCTCGGGTGGCGGTCGCCGAGGCGGTGGGGTGCCGGGCCGACGAGGTGGTGTTCACCTCCTCCGGGACCCGGGCCGTACACACCGGCATCGCGGGGGCGTTGGCCGGGCGGCGGCGGGCGGGGCGCCACCTGATCGTGTCAGCGGTCGAACACTCCTCGGTACTCCATTCGGCGGATGCCTTCGAGGCCGGGGGCGGGACGGTGAGCACGGTGGCCGTCGACCGGGCCGGGGCGGTGGACCCCTCCGCCTACGCGGCCGCACTGCGGCAGGACACCGCGCTGGCCTGTCTGCAGTCGGCCAACCACGAGGTCGGGACGGTGCAACCGGTGGGCGAGGTGGCCGAGGCGTGCCGGGCGGCGGGGGTGCCCCTGCTGGTGGACGCCGCGCAGTCGCTCGGATGGGGGCCGGTCGAGGGCGACTGGTCGCTGCTGACGGCGAGCGCCCACAAGTGGGGCGGGCCCTCGGGGGTGGGGGTGCTCGTGGTGCGCAAGGGCGTGCGGTTCGCGGCACAAGGGCCCGTGGACGAGCGGGAGTCGGGGCGGGCGCCCGGCTTCGAGAACCTCCCGGCGATCGTCGCGGCCGCGGCCTCGCTGCGGGCGGTGCGATCCGAGGCGGCCCAGGAGGCGGTGCGGCTGCGGGAGCTGACGGAGCGGATCCGGATGCGGGTGCCCCGGCTGGTGCCGGACGTGGAGGTGGTGGGCGACGCCGAGCGGCGGCTGCCCGGGATCGTCGCCTTCTCCTGTCTCTATGTCGACGGAGAGGCTCTGCTGCACGAGTTGGACCGGGAGGACTTTTCCGTCTCGTCCGGTTCGTCCTGCACCAGCAGCACCCTGACGCCCAGCCATGTGCTGAAGGCGATGGGCGTGCTGAGCGAGGGCAACGTGCGGGTGTCGCTGCCGCCCGGGGCGGCCGAGGAGGACGTGGAACGGTTCCTGCGAGTGCTGCCGGGTGCGGTGGCGGGCGTGCGGGAGAAGCTGGGGGCGCCGGCTCCCGCGACCGTGGTCCGGGCGGAGGAACTGGTCGTCGACTCGCTCGGCAAGCGGTGCCCGATCCCGGTGATCGAGCTGGCCAAGGTGATCGGGGAGGTGCCGGTGGGGGGCACGGTGCGGGTGCTGTCGGACGACGAGGCGGCCCGGCTGGACATTCCCGCGTGGTGCGAGATGCGGGGGCAGGAGTACGTGGGCGAGGAGCCGGCCGAGCGAGGTACGGCGTACGTGGTCCGCCGGGTGAGCTGAAGGGGGTCCCGACAAGGGGCACGGGGAACTGCGCGACCAGCCCCCCACGCACCCGTACCCGACAACGGCGCAACCGGGGCGGACGAACCGTCGCCCGGCTGCGCCGGTACCGCGTCAGCCCAGGTGAGCCTTGACCTCTTCAGCCGCCTCGGCGCCGTACGCCTTGGTGAACCGGTCCATGAAGTGCGCCCGGCGCAGCTGGTACTCCTGCGTGCCCACCGTCTCGATGACGAGCGTCGCCAGCATGCAGCCGACCTGGGCCGCACGCTCCAGGGAGACACCCCAGGCGAGGCCGGAGAGGAAACCGGCCCGGAAGGCGTCGCCGACACCGGTGGGGTCGGCCTTGCGGTCCTCCGCCGGGCAGCCGACCTCGATCGGGTCCTCGCCGACCCGCTCGATCCGCACGCCCCGCGAGCCGAGCGTGGTGACGCGGTGGCCGACCTTGGCGAGGATCTGGGGGTCGCTCCAGCCGGTCTTGGACTCGATGAGGCCCTTCTCGTACTCGTTGGAGAAGAGGTACGTCGCCCCGTCGAGCAGTATCCGGATCTCCTCGCCCTCCATGCGGGCGATCTGCTGGGAGAAGTCGGCGGCGAAGGGGATCGACCGGGAGCGGCACTCCTCCGTGTGGCGGAGCATGGCCTCCGGGTCATCGGCGCCGATGAGGACGAGGTCGAGACTGCCGACGCGGTCGGCGACCGTCTTCAGCTCGATGAGCCGGGCCTCGCTCATCGCGCCGGTGTAGAAGGAGCCGATCTGGTTGTGGTCGGCGTCGGTGGTGCACACGAAACGGGCGGTGTGCAGGGTCTCGGAGAGACGGACCGATTCGGTGTCCACGCCGTGACGGTCGAGCCAGGCGCGGTAGTCGTCGAAGTCGAAGCCCGCGGCCCCGACCAGGATGGGCTTGGTCCCGAGCTGACCCATGCCGAAGGCGATGTTCGCGCCGACGCCGCCGCGGCGCACGTCCAGGTTGTCGACCAGGAAGGAGAGCGAGACCGTGTGCAGCTGGTCCGCGACGAACTGGTCGGCGAAGCGGCCGGGAAAGGTCATGAGGTGGTCGGTGGCGATGGAGCCGGTGACTGCAATGCGCACGACAGGCATTCTCCTGCGGGAGGCTGGATTGACAGTTCACGCTACCCGCTCACGCGCGGTCACTGAAGCTGGCAAAACTACCCGATAGTAGGTCTTTCTGTGTGAGCCCCGGCATGCCTACGGTGCCGTCATGACAAACCTCAAGGTCAACTCCACCGCCCCGGCCGACCTCGACGGCGACCTCGCCTCGCTGCGCCGGGACTGCGCCCGGATGGCCTCGCGCTGGGCGGCTCCGAAGCACGACTCCCGTCCCGTGCCGCCGTCCCTGATCCACGGGGTGAAGGTGCCGAAGCGCTCCGCCCGGCTGCTGGACGCGATGTCCGACTACGGCGACTGACACCAGGGGCGCACATTCCGGGAACCGTGCGCTCCCCTCGCGCGTCCCATCGCCGTCCCCCGTGCCGGGGACGCGGGACACGATCCAGCGAGGAGCGATGCGGTGAACACCGAGCGACCGGAGAACCCCGAGGAGCCCGAGGCCTCCGGTAGGAGCGAGGCCGCAGGGGCGGACGAAGGCGGAGCCGGCCGGGTCGAGAAAGCCGTCGGCGAGGCCGCGAGCGGGCGCACTGGTGAGCGGGCCCCGGACCGGGTCGAGGAAGCCGGCGAGGCCGAGGGCGCGAGCGCCGGCGAGCAGACCCTGAGCCAGGTCGAGGAAGCCGGCGAGGCCGAGAAGGCCGGCGCCGGTGAGCAGACGCTGAGCCGCGTGGACGAAGCAGGCGGGGCCGAGAGCGCGAGCGCCGGTGAGCGGGCCTCGCGGCACCGCTCCCCCGCGGTCGTCGCCTCGGTCGCGGCGGCCGTCCTGCTGGTCGGGGGCGGTGGCGCCTACCTCGCCGCGCACCATGGCTCGGACGGCCGTACGAACGCCGGGGCGTCCGGCGGTGGCGGGACCCCGCCGCCGCTCGCCCTGGACGGGTGGGCGCAGGGCGGTACGGGCGGGATCGCGCCCGGGGAGCCGAATCCGTACGGCGCGACCTATGTGGCGGCGGGCGAACTGCCGGACGGTCCCGGCTCGGCGCCGGTGTACGCGCCGGGGGCAGAGGTCGGCAAGGACCGGGTGGCCCGGCTGGCCCAGGCGCTCGGTGTGGACGGGACGCCGGTGGCCGAGGGCCGGACCTGGCGGGTCGGCGGCGGGAAGGACGGCTCCGGTCCGACCCTGCAGGTGAACAGGGACGCGCCGGGCAGCTGGACGTTCAGCCGGTACGCACCCGGGACCGACGACTGCAAGAAGGTCACCGTCTGTGTGCACGACCCGATGGCGCCGGCCGGCGCCCCGGTGAGCGTGGCGGCCGCGAAGAAGGCGGCGGCGCCCGTGCTGAAGGCGCTCGGGCAGGACGACGCGAAGATCGACGCGAGCCAGATCATGGGCTCCCAGCGGGTGGTCAACGCGGACCCGGTGGTGGGCGGGCTGCCCACGTACGGCCTCACGACCGGTCTGACGGTCGACAAGCAGGGCGAGCTGGTCGGCGGACACGGTCAGCTGGCGGCGCCGGTGAAGGGGGACACGTACCCCGTCCTGGGTGCGAAGAAGACACTGGAGCTGATGAACAGGGCACCCAGGAGCGACCACCGCATGGGCATCGGAGGCTGCGCCAGTCCGATGCCGCTGAAGGACCGGCTGGAGCAGCCGTGCGGCGGGTCGGCGTCGACACCGAAGCAGGCGGCCGACAGGGTCACGGTCGACAAGGCGGTGTTCGGGCTGGCCGCGCGCTCGGCCGGCGGACGGCAGCTGCTGGTGCCGGCGTGGCTGTTCGAGGTGCGCGCGTCGGCGGCGGGAGGCGCCTTCACGGTGGCGTATCCGGCGGTCGATCCCAAGTACCTGACGGCACCGTCCGCCTCGGCCCCGTCCTCGCCCCCCTCGTCCTCTTCGCCGTCCGCGCCGAAGACGCGCGAGGTACCGGTGGCCGGTTACACCGCCGACGGCCGCGAGCTGACGGTGAGCTTCATGGGCGGGGTGTGCGCGGACTACACGGCGTCCGCGAAGGAGAGCGGCGGCCGGGTCACGGTCACCGTGACCGAGAAGCCCTGGCCCGACAAGATCTGCATCATGATCGCCAAGGAGTACGTGAAGACCGTACGGCTCGACGCGCCGCTGGACGGCCGGACGGTGGTCGGCGTCGACGGCAAGCAGATCCCGAAGGCGAAGCCGGGAGCGCTGCGGCCCCAGACGGCTCGGTAATCGCGCAGGCACACGCACTGGGCAACCGCCCAGGCACACGCAAAGGCAGGCACACGCAAAGGCAGGCACACGCAAAGGCAGGCACACGCAAAGGCGGCGGGCCCCCCCCCCGGGGGCCGCCCCCGATGCCCGACGGCCCGGGGCGGCGCCGC
>NZ_JBFAET010000306.1:0-7050 GCF_040642095.1 Streptomyces sp. NPDC020362 | reverse complement strand
GTGGCGGCGACCGTGGCGAGCCACACCGTGTACAGCGCCACGGGCCACGCCCGCCGACGCGTGAGGACCCACGCGATCCACCCGGCCGACGATCCGGCGACCAGCGCCGCCAGCAGGCTCAGGGGCAGCACACTCCCCGAGAGCGGATCCACCGGCGCGTTCGCGGTGCACGGGTCGTTCGGCGGTCCGGTCAGCAGCAGCAACAACGGGGTCGCGAGCAACGACGCAGTCCAGGCCAGGACGGCCAGCAGCCGGTACGGCACCACGCGCCAGGAGCGCAGGGCACCGGCCAGCGCCCAGCCCATCAACAGCAGCGGCACGGCGATCAGTTCCGCCCGGACCGCAGGTCTGCCGCGCGATACCGGCCGACCTCGGGGTCGTCGGCCCAGTAGAAGCCCTGGAACGCCAGACACACCGCGGTGAGGACCACGAGCGCGGCCAGCGCGTGCGCGGGGATGCGGGCCCGGGGCGAGGCCGGGAAGGACGCGGGCCAGAGGACGTCCCGGAACCGGGCGTCGGCCTCGGCCTCGGGACGGACAACTGCCCTCAGGACACGTGCGATCACCAGCCTCACCGCCCACCCCCTTGCATACGCTGCCCGGGCCCTGCGGACAGGACCGGCCGAAGAACAGGAACACTCACGACTCTGACCCGATCGCCCTTCGCGGCGCCTCCGTGAAACCCCGTGATCCGCCACGTAGTCCGGCCGCGGCCCACGTGGACGCCCGTCCCCGCTCCGGCGCCTCGGCCCCGTCGATGCCGTGATCAACCGTCTCGCCCACGGCGCCGGTGCGGAACCCGCCCTGTACGGGCCGAACCCCACCGTCCCCGACGGCGACCAGCCCGCGAACCGGAGGAGTTGCGGGGAGTCCGCTCGGTCGTGGCCGCCGCAGAAGCACGGGGAACAAGGCCGTGTCCATGGACGAGTCCGCGTTCCAGCCGGTCACAGCAGGAAGGGCAGGTTCACGATCAGTGCGACGTAGGCGATGGATCCGAGCACGGCGAGCAGGGCGAACTGGACGATGTGCACGTGCCGCCACGGCGTGCGGATCCCCGGAAAGGTCCTCTTCAGGACAGGCCACGTGAGGAATCCATGGTCCTGATGGGGCAGGTGCAGGTGGCGCCACAGGTCGCGCAGGGCAGCGGCGTCCCAGAGTCGGGGATCGATGAGGACAGGCCCGCCGGTCTTGGACGTGAGGACGATCCGGCTCTGGTGGGGGCCGTCGATCGGTGCCCTGACCGTGTGGACCCCGGTCAGGTCGGACACCGGGGCGTGCAGCACCTTGCGGTTCCAGCGGTTGCGTACCGTCAGGACGCCGTCCTCCAGAACGATGCCAGCGTTGGCCCAGCGCAGCGCGCACAGCGCACCGACCCCGAGCATGGGCACGGCCACCGCCAGCACTCCGATCACCAGACCGGTCGTCCCCGAACCCTCCGACGTGCCGCGCCCCTTGGCCATCAGCAGGCCGATGCGCAGCGCCCCGATCGCAATGAGGGGCGCACCCTTGAGCAGCGGTCCCCTGATGGTCGCGCTGTCGGGCCTGACCGAGACCCAGGGCACGTCGGTGTCCCCCGCCGGGTCGCCGAGCCGGGAGTCGTCGCCCCGTGCTGTCGTCACACGCTTCTCCTTCTTCTGCGCCGCACCGGTCCCCGCCCTGCGCCGTCCGCGCGCGAGCCGTCCGGGAGGGCGGGGGACGATGCTGCCGCACGCCCGGGCGACCGGCATCGGGGAAATCACGTAGCGGCTGTACGTGCCTGCCGCCGGGCGCAGGGGAGGCCCGCACGTGCAAGGGCCCGCGCCAGGCATGCCGCGGCACCCGGCTGTCGGTGCAGGACCTTAGAGTTACCGGTGGAGACGGGGAGCGGCGGACGGCGGGGCGTGGGCATGGGTATCGGTATGGGTATGGGGCACCTGGTGGGCAGATCGGCGGAACTCGCGCGGCTGGACGCCCTGCTCGCCGAGGTGGGCCGGCCGGGCGCCCCCGCGGTCGTCGACCTCGCCGGTGAACCCGGCATCGGAAAGAGCCGGTTGCTCGACGAGGTGTGTGCCCGGGCCCGGCGGGCCGGATTCACGATGCTGCGCGGCCGCGCCACGGAGTACGAACAGCACGTGCCCTTCCAGGCGTTCGCCGACGCGCTCGCCGACGCCGACCACCTCCTGCCGGCCGTGGATGCCGCGGTGGCCACGGACGGCGCGGTGCTGCAGACCATCCGGGACGCCTCCGAGGGGGCGTCGAACGGCGCCGCCGGCCGCTTCGGACTTCACCGCGACGTCGCCGCGCTCCTCACTCGCCTCGGTGCACGAGGTGCACGAGGGCTGGTCCTGGCCATCGACGATCTGCACTGGGCCGACCCCGCCTCCCGGGAGCTCGTGGACCATCTGATCCGCCACCCCGCGCGCGGCCCGGTCCTCCTGGTCGTGGCCCGGCGGGCCCGCCAGACTCCGACACCCCTGACGGCGGCACTGGCGCGGGGCGCCGACGGCGGAGCCGTGCTCCACCTCACCCTGGCGCCCCTGCCGGAGCAGGACTCCCTGCCGACGCTGGCCTCGGACGTGCCCCGCGACGACGCCCGGCGCCTGTACGCCGCCAGCGAGGGCAACCCCCTGTATCTGATCGCGCTTGTCCACGCCTACCGCAACGGCGCGCCGCTGCACGGCATCACCGCCCGCACCGACGGGACCGACGCGGTCGGCGTGCCCAGCGGGCTCGCCGCGCTGCTGCTCGACGAGCTGACCGCACTGAGCGAACCGCAGATGCGCATCGCCGAAGCCGTGGCGGCGCTCGGCGACCACGCCACGAGCACCATGCTGACCGCCACGACCGGGCTTCCCGTCACGGAGGTGGAGGTGCAGACCTCCGCTCTGGCACGCCGCGACGTGCTGCGTGCGGGACCGGGCGGCCCGTGGGTACTGCGCCACCCGCTGGTGCGTGCCCTGGTCTACGAGAACACCTCGCCCGGCGTGCGGGTCGCGCTCCATCACCGGGCCGCACGGGCGCTGGCCCGCGAAGGCGCCTCGCCCGCCGAGCAGGCCCATCACGTCGAACGGTCGCTGACCGGCTGGGATCCCCGGTCCGCCCGGGTGCTCTGCGAGGCCGCCGCTCAGCTGGCGTCCACCGCGCCGGCCTCCGCCGCCCACCTGCTCGGCGTCGTCCTCGACCGCATGCCGAAGACACCCGACCATGAACGGCGACGGGGCGAACTCCTTCTCGCGCGAGCGCGGGCGCTCGGCGTCAGCGGCAGTCTCCGGGAGAGCCGCAACCTGCTGCACACCCTGATCGAGTCGGCGGGCAAGGACCATCCGGAGCTGCGGACGCAGGCCGTCGCCCAGTGCGCCGTGATGGAGCGGCATCTCGGCCACTCCCCCGAGGCCACCGCCCTGCTGCGCCGGGAGCTGTCCCGTTCGCCCGGCCCGTCCCCCGCCCAGGCGGTCTCCCTGCGGCTGGCCCTGGGCATGTCCGCACTGCTGACGGCGTCCTACCCGCAGGCGCGCCCGGAGGTCGCCGAGGCCATCGCGGTGGCCCGCTCCGACGACGACGCCACGGGCGAGGCAGCCGCCGTGGCGCTCGCGGCCCTGGGCGAGGCGTACGAGGGCCGGACCGAAGCTGCCACGGGGTTCGCCGACTCCGCCCGCGCCCTCACCGACGCGCTGACCGATCCGGACCTCGCCGGGCTGTGCGAGGCGCTGGTGTGGCTGGCCTGGGCGGAAGCGCTGCTGGAGCGGTACGCCGACGCCGAACGACACCTGATCCGCGGCCTGGACATCGCCCGCCGCAGCGGACAACTCCACGTCCTGCCCCATCTGCTGACCTGCCGTGCGTTCCTGTGCCTGCACACCTGCCGGCTGCCGTCCGCACTGGAGTCGGCCGAGGAGGCCGAGTCCGTCGCCCGCGCGGCCGGCAGCAGCGAACTCCTGGCGTTCACGCTCGCCATCAAGACACTCGTCCTCCTGCTGAGCCGCCCGTTCGGGGACGCAGGCGCCCTGGCCACCGGCGAGGAAGCGGTCGCTGCAGCGGGTGGCAGCAAGGGGTGGTGGGCCGCGCTCGCCTGGTGCATGCTCGGCCACGCGGCCCATGCGAGCGGCGACCCGCATCGCGCCCAGCAGGCCATCGTGACCGCTGGTGGCGGCCGGGACCTGTCGCTGCTGCAACCCTCCATCAGGCCGGGCCAGTTGGACACCCTCGTGGGTGCCGCCCTCGCCACCGGGGACGTCGACCAGGCCGGACGCTGGGCCACGCAGGCGGTGCGCGAGGCGAACCGGCTGGCCCTCGGCGGTCAGCGCGCCGCCGCACTGCGGGCCGAGGCGGCACTGGCCGAGCACCGCGGCGACCTCGCCAAGGCCGTACGCCTCCTGGACACGGCCACCGAGGAATACACCCGCTGCGGCCAGTCCCTGTGGGAGGCGTACTGCCTGCTGCGTGCCGCGCCGCTGGTGCAGCGCACCGGTCAGCGCGCTCGTGCCGTCGCGATGTGGCAGCGCGCCCACCGGATCGCCGACGCCGGGGGCGCACGCCTGCTGGTGGACCTGGCGGAGTTGATCCGCCCTCAGGTCATGGCGGAGGTGAGCGAGATCCCGGCGGAACTGGCCGAACTGACCAGTCGGGAAAGAGAGGTGGCGGAGCTGGTGGCGCAGGGCCTGAGCAACCAGGACATAGCCGCCCGGCTCCACCTCAGCCGGCGCACCGTCGAGACCCACCTCTCCTCCATCTACCGCAAGGCGTCCCTGCCGTCCCGCTCGGCCCTGGCGAGCCTCATGACACGCCTCGGTCTGGGAGCCGGGGCCTGACCGTCCCGCTCTCGATGACGCGAAGCGCTTGGACGTCCCGTTCGGCGCGGACATGTGTTCCCTGTGGGCTTCCACCCGGCCGACCGGGCCAAGCGCCCGGGCCGGCGCGACGCAAGTCTGTCCCCCGCACCGAGCGGGGCACATCCGTGAAACCACGTGCGGCGCCTACGTAGGCGCCGCGGAGGGTGACGCCCGCCCGGCGCGGACGGCAGGCCGACGGCTTCCGCCCCTGTGGCTAGGTCGACGGATCGGGGCGGGACTCGTAGCACACGCTGTGGAAACGACCGGCTTCCTCGCGGCCGGTGGGGTCGCCGCCCAGTGACCGTACCGCTGCGATCGCGTACTGCCGTTCCCGTTCGTCGGTGAAGAGCCGCTGTGGGTAGGTACGGGAGGCGTCGGCGGTCGTGCGCAGGCCGTGCGCGGCCAGCGTCCGCTCGATCGCGTCGTACGACACGGTCCGCAGCACGAACGCGCTCACCCACACCGGTCGTCGGACGCGGTCCAGCAGCGCTGCGAAGGTTCGGGCCGTGACGTAGCTGCCGCCGCCGGTCAGCGTGATGAGGCCGACGTCCGCGAGCGCACGCGTCAGCCGGGCACCGGGCGGCCCCTGTTCCAGATCGTCGGTGTAGGCGGCGTCGAGGAGCCCGGCTGCCCGTGCGTAGTGCACGGCGGGCACCGAGACGTCCAGGCCGATCACCGGCATCGTGTCCGCTCGGCGCCGTGCGGCGTAGAACTCCTTGTCCCAGGAGGCGAGTTCCGCGGTCGACATGCTCCGAGCGGTTCGGGAGGTGTACCGCTCGTACATCTCCGCCAGCGTCACGTCGTGATTGAGCAGTGCGGCGTTGATCCCGTAGGAGCAGCACAGGTCCAGCACCACCGGTGTGCCCGGCACGCCGTCCTCGAGCGCGGCCCGCTCGGTGGCGGCCTGCCGGAGGACCGGTTGTGCGTGGTGCGGAATCTCGTAGTCCAACGGCGCCAGCCGACTGAAGTAGGCACGGGGGTCCGGCCGGTCGTAGATGTCGTCGAACCGCGCCTTGCCGCCTGCCACGCCCTCGCAACCGCCCGAGCCCGACCCGGCCATGCCGTACTCCTCCTCACAGGAGACTCTTGTCCCTCCATCATGTCGGGACCCCTCTGTGCCGGGATGCCGACACAGGGGCGCACGGGCGCACACCGACACCGGGCGACAGCGACTGCCGCGCCGACGGTGGGGCGTCTCGCTGTGCGGCCACCGTCCGGGCGGCGGGGCCACGCGGCAGCGGTGAGGGAGCCCGGAGCGGGCGCCCGCCTACCGCTCCACGACGGCGAGGGCGGCGACCGCGTCGATCTCGACGCGTACACCGTCGCGCACGAGGTGCGTGACGACCGTAGTCCGGGCCGGCAGCAGCGGGCAGTCCGCGAAGAACTCCTGGTACACGCTGTTGAACGTCGTGAAGTCGCGCCTGTCAGTGAGGTAGCAGGTGCACTTGACGATCAGGTCCTTCCGGCTGCCGGCCGCGGTGACGACCGCGACCAGGTTGTCCAGGACCTGCCGTACCTGGTCGGCGAAGCCGTCCGGTATCCGGTGGGTGACAGGGTCGAGTGGCCCCTGCCCGGAGGTGAGAACAAGGTCACCGACCCTGATGGCCTGGGACAGCGGTGGCTCCGTGCCGTCGGGAAAGCGCACGAACGGGGCGTTCTCTGTACGGATGCCTTCGATCATGCGGGCATTCTCCGGCATCCGCACTCGGTGATCCCCTCTCGGATCCTCAGAAGGCGGAGTGGGCGAACCAGTGGGCCAGCAGCTGTTCGTCCCCTTCGTGGGCAAGGTTCTCCGCCGTGTACCGGAGGCGGCCGTACACGAGCAGGAGCAGGTCGGCCGCGGTTCCCCGCACGGTCGCGTCGGCGGTGTCCGTGGCCGGGTGGGCCGTCTCGAGCCCGAAGCCGTCGGGCCGCAGGCGGACGAGCCAGGCCTCGTCCCCGTCGCTCGCGCGGAACCGGATGGTCCGGTCGGGACCGCGCAGGTCGGCCACCGTGGGGGCGAAGAAGGCGGCGAACGGCAGATTCTCGAGGAACTCGTCGATCCCGTCGACCGCGACCGAGCGGTCGATAACGGGCCGCAGGCCGAGGGCGAACTCTGCGTCGACCCGGTGCACCAGGGTCTCGAAGAGCATCCGGCGTGCCCAGAACCGGGCGTGCTGGTCGGCGCCCCACGCCCACATCGGCAGGTCCGGGTCGGTGGCCGCGAAGGCGTCCGCGGCCACGGTGGCGCGGGCGGCCCGCCA
>NZ_JBFAET010000305.1:0-7102 GCF_040642095.1 Streptomyces sp. NPDC020362 | reverse complement strand
CAGCATGAGCCAGATCACCCGGACGCGTCACCAACACCAGACGCCCCGCACGCTCCTCCGCCAACCACCACTGCACCAGCGCCAGAACCTCACTCGCGATGCCGTGTACGCGCTCGGCGGTCTCCGTACCGGACCCCGCCGGGCACGGAACGACCGTGACCACCGCGACACCGGGAAGGGCCGGCTCGGCGGACAGAGCGGCCAGGTCCGCGTAGCTCCGTACGTCGAGCCGGGCGGCAGGGTCAGCCTCCGTGAAGGCCGCGGGCTGCCATGCGAGGCCGAACAGCGAGTCGTCGGCGCGCCTGCCCGAGCCGCCCGCCGCGAGCAGTTGCTCGCGCGAGACCGGCCGCAGCGACAGCGAGCCGACCGTGACCACCGGACCACCCGAGGCGTCGGTCACGGTCAGCGACACCGCGTCCGTACCCGTGCGAGAGACCTTGACCCGCAGCGTCGTCGCCCCCGTGGCACGCACGCCCACTTCGGACCAGGCGAAGGGCAGCAGCGGCCCGTCGACGACGGGGACGAGCCCGCCCGCGCCGATCGCGTGGAGCGCCGCGTCCAGCAGCGCCGGATGAACGGCGAACGCGCCCGCCTCCGAGCCCTCGGGGAGGGCGACCTCGGCAAGGACGTCGTCCCCGCTGCGCCACACCGACCGCAGGCCGCGGAAGACCGGGCCGTAGCCCAGGCCGAGTCCGTCCAGGCCCTCGTAGAACCCCGTCAGGTCGACGGCCTCCGCACCCGAGGGCGGCCAGGCGCCGAGGTCCGCGCCGTGCGGCGGCTCGGGCAGCGCGTCCGTCAGGAAGCCGACCGCGTGCCGCACCCACGGCGCGTCGTCCGGGGCATCCTCCCGTCGCGAGTGCACGCTCAGCGCGCGCCTGCCCGGCTCCTCCTCGGCCCCGACCCACACCTGCACGGCCACACCGCCCCGGTCCGGGACGATCAGCGGTGCTTCCAGCGTCAGGTCCTCGACCTGTGCACAACCGGCCTCGTCGCCCGCACGCACCGCCAGCTCCACGAGCGCGGTACCCGGCAGCAGCACGCTGTCCATGACCGTGTGGTCGGCGAGCCAGGGGTGCGTCCCGAGCGAGAGCCGCCCGGTGACCAGGAACCCGCCGGCGCCGGGCAGCGCGACCGCCGCCCCGGCCAACGGGTGCTCCGCCGCACCCAGCCCGAGTCCGGTGGCGGCGGCGCTGCCGGTGAACTCCTCGGGCGCATCCAGCCAGTAGCGCTCGTACTGGAAGGCGTAGGTCGGCAGGTCGACGCGCCGGGCGCCGGGGAAGAGCGCCTGCCAGTCCGGGGAGACGCCATGGGCGTGCAGCTCGGCGAGCGCGGTGACGACGGCCTGCGGCTCGGGGCGGTCGGTCCGTACGACGGGCACGGTGACGGTGTCAGCGTCGAGGCAGCCTTCGGCAAGGGCGCTGAGGACGCCGCCGGGGCCGATCTCCACGAAGGTCGTCACGCCCAGCTCGTGGAGAGTCCGGACGCCGTCGGCGAAGCGGACCGCTTCACGGACGTGCCGGACCCAGTACTCGGGCGTGTACGGCTCGGCCAGGCGTCCGGTGAGGTTCGAAACGACGGGAATCCGCGGCTCGTCGAAGGCCAGACCGCGAACGACCGCCGCGAACTCCTCCAGCATCGGATCCATCAACGGCGAATGGAACGCGTGACTGACCTTCAGCCGGGACGTCTTACGGCCCGAACCGGCAAACACCTCGGCAATCGCAGCGACCGCGTCCTCCGCACCGGAGACGACCACGGACCGCGGGCCGTTGATCGCCGCGACACCGGCCTCCTCGGTCACATGCGGCAGTACCTCGTCCTCGGTGGCCTGCACCGCGACCATGGCGCCGCCCGCGGGCAGTGCCTGCATCAACGCGGCACGAGCCGACACCAGCTTCGCCGCACCCTCGAGCGACAGCGCCCCGGCCACGTGCGCGGCCGCGATCTCGCCGACCGAGTGACCGGCCACGTAGTCCGGCCGGATACCCCACGATTCGAGAAGCCGGAACAGGGCGACCTCGACGGCGAAGAGCGCGGGCTGCGTCGAACCCGTCTGGTTCAGCTCCTCCGAGTCGACGTCGACGGGCGCGTCCAGAAGCGCACACACCTCGTCGTACGCCGTGGCGAACACGGGGTACGCCTCGTACAGCTCGCGCCCCATGCCGATCCGCTGCGACCCCTGACCCGAGAACAAGAACCCGACCTTGCCGCCGGTGCCCGGTTCACCCAGGACGACCCGGTTGGACGGGGACCCTGCGGCCAGCGCGCGGAGCCCTTCCAGGAGTTCATCCCGGTTCTCCCCCACCACGGCGGCCCGGTGTTCCATGGCCGAGCGTGTGGTGGCGAGCGAGAACCCGATGTCGGCCGGCTGCAGGTCCGTGTCCGGGGCCAAGGACAGCAGGCGCTCCGCCTGTGCCCGCAGCGCCGCCTCCGTCCTGCCGGACAGCACCCACGGCACGACCGCGCCGGAGCCGGGCGCGGGCGGCAACTCCGCCGGAGCGGGAGCCTGCTCGACGATCACGTGGGCGTTGGTGCCGCTGATGCCGAAGGACGACACGGCGGCACGACGCGGCGCGTCGGTCACCGGCCACTCCACGGCCTCCGTCAGCAGCCGGACATCACCGGCCGACCAGTCCACGTGCGGAGTCGGGCCGTCGACGTGCAGGGTCTGCGGCAGCACACCGTGCTGCATCGCCATGACCATCTTGATCACACCACCGACACCGGCCGCGGCCTGGGCATGGCCGATGTTCGACTTCAGCGAACCCAGCCACAACGGCCGGTCCTGGGAGCGCTCCTGACCGTACGTGGCGATCAGCGCCTGCGCCTCGATCGGGTCACCCAGCTTCGTACCCGTACCGTGCGCCTCGACCACGTCGACCTGATCCGAAGACAGGCCAGCGTTCGCCAGCGCCTGCCGGATCACCCGCTGCTGCGAGGGCCCGTTCGGGGCCGTCAGACCGTTCGACGCACCGTCCTGGTTCACCGCACTGCCGCGGACCACCGCCAGCACCTGGTGCCCGTTCCGACGGGCGTCGGACAGCCGCTCCACCAGCAGCATGCCCGCGCCCTCGGCCCAGCCCGTACCGTCGGCCCCGGCCGCGAACGCCCTGCACCGGCCGTCCGCCGACAGGCCACGCTGACGGCTGAACTCCACGAACGTCGAGGGAGTCGCCATGACGGTGACACCGCCGACCAGCGCCATCGAGCACTCGCCACTGCGCAGCGCCTGGGTCGCCAGGTGCAGCGCCACCAGCGAGGACGAGCACGCCGTGTCGACCGTGACCGCCGGGCCCTCAAGCCCGAACGTGTACGAGACCCGGCCGGAGGCGATGCTGCCCGCGCTGCCGCTGCCCAGGTAGGCGTCCATGCCCTCCGGAGTCTTCTTCACACGCCCGCCGTAGTCGTGGTACATCACGCCGGCGAAGACACCCGTCCTGCTGCCCCGCACCGTCGCCGGGTCGATCCCGGCCCGCTCGAACGCCTCCCACGACGTCTCCAGCAGCAACCGCTGCTGCGGGTCCATCGCCAGCGCCTCACGCGGCGAGATCCCGAAGAACTCGGCGTCGAAGTCCGCCGCGTCGTGGAGGAAGCCGCCCTCCCGGGTGTAGCTGGTGCCCCACTGGTCGGGGTTCGGGTCGTAGAGCTTCTCCACGTCCCAGCCGCGGTCCTCGGGGAAGCCCGACACGGCGTCGCGACCGGAGAACACCAGCTGCCAGAGGTCTTCGGGCGACTGCACGCCGCCGGGATAGCGGCAGGCCATGCCCACGATCGCGATGGGCTCGTCCGCCGTTCCGGTGGCCGCGGAGAGGGTCGCCGGCACGGCCGCCGCCTCGCCGAAGCCCGCGGCTTCGGTGGTGAGGAAGCGGGCGAGGGCAAGCGGGTTCGGGTAGTCGAAGATCAGGGTGGCGGGCAGGCGCATGCCGACGGCCGAGTTGAGCCGGTTGCGCAGTTCGACGGCGGTCAGCGAGTCGAACCCGATGTCCTTGAACGAGTCGTCCGCGCCGACCGACTGTGCCCCGGCGTGCCCGAGCACGGCGGCGACCTCGGTACGCACCAGATCCAGCACCGCCTGCTCGCGCTCGGCCTCCGGCAGCCCGGCCAGCCGCCGGCCGAGGGAGGACGATGCCGCCTTCGCCGCCGCTGCCGCGCGCCGCACCGGCGCGACCCGCACCAGTCCGCGCAGGACCGGCGGCACGGGCTGCCCCTGTCCGTCGCGGAAGGCGGACGTGTCGAGCCGGAACGGGGCGACTGCTGCCCGATCGGTGGCCAGTGCCGCGTCGAACATCCGCAGGCCGTCCGCCGACGGGATCGCGGCGAGGCCCATGCGCCTGATGCGCGTGAGATCGGTGTGGTCGAGGCTGCCGGTCATGGCGCTCTCGCTGTCCTTCGCCCACAGGCCCCAGGCCAGCGACGTGGCCCGCAGACCCGCGGATCGGCGGTGCTCGGCGAGGGCGTCGAGGAAGGTGTTGGCAGCGGCGTAGTTCCCCTGGCCCGGCGTGCCGAGGATGCCCGCCACCGAGGAGAAGAGCACGAACGCGGACAGGTCGCCGGACAGCTCACCCGCCAGGTCGTGCAGATTCAGCGCCGCGTCCACCTTCGGGCAGAACACGGCGTCCAGCCGCTCGGGGGTCAGCGAGCCGATGGTTCCGTCGTCCAGGACGCCGGCGGTGTGAATGATCGCGGACAGGTTCTGCCCTGGCCCGGCCAGGAGTGCACGGACGGCGTCGCGGTCGGCCACGTCGCACGCGGCCCATGTGACATCGGCGCCCTGCGCTGTCAGCTCGGCGGCGAGCTCGACCGCGCCGGGTGCGTCCCCGCCGCGGCGGCTGACCAGCAGCAGACTGCGGACGCCGTGCGCGGCGACCAGGTGCCGGGCGAACAGCCCGCCCAGCCCGCCCGACGCTCCGGTCAGCAGGACGGTGCCGGAGCCGAGGCCGGCAAGCTCCGACTCCGCGTCCGGCGCGGCGACACGGACCAGCCTCGGCACCCGGACCTCATCGCCCACGTGCACCGCGGCCTGCGGCTCACCCGACGCGATCAGGCCGGGCAGCAGCCGGGCAAGACCGGCGTCGTCAGCACCGCTGCCGGCGTCGGCATGGGCATCGCCGGGGGTCTCGACCAGCACGATGCGGTCGGGGTTCTCGGTCTGCGCCGAGCGCACCAGTCCGCAGACCGCCGACTGGGCGAGGTCTCCCGTACGCATCACCAGCACCAGACGCGCCCGGCGTTCCTCGGCCAGCCACCACTGCACCAGCTCCAGCACGGCGTGGGTGACCTCACGGACCCGGGTGGCCAGGTCCGCGCCGGCCCCGGTCGGGCAGGGCACGACCACGGCATCGGCGACGGCTCCGGCATCGGCTTCGGTGTTTGCCGCCGAGTCGGCGGCCCGAAGAGCGGCGAGATCCTCGTACGTCTCGATCCTCATGCCGGCCGGCGCGGACGGCAGGCTGACCGGCGTCCACTCCAGGCCGAAGACCGCGTCGTCGCTGCCGGAACCGGCGCGCAACTGGTCGGCGGGCACCGGGCGCAGCGTCAGCGAGTCGACCTGCGCGACCGGCTCACCGGTGCCGTCGGCCAGCACCAGCGACACCGTGGAGGTGCCGGAGCCAGTGCCGGAGCCGGCGCGCGAGACCTTCACCCGCAGGCCGGAGGCGCCGGCAGCCGACAGGCGCACGCCGCTCCAGGCGAACGGCAGCAGCCCGTTCCCCGTCCCGGCCTCGGGCTCGACCGCGCCCAGCCAGACGGTGTGCAGGGCGGCGTCGAACAGCGCGGGGTGCAGGCCGTACGCGCCCGCGTTCGTCCGCTCCGCGCCGGACAGTTCCACCTCGGCGAAGAAGTCGTCCCCGCTCCGCCACGCGGCGCGCAGCCCCCGGAAGACGGGGCCGTAGTCGAGCGCCATGCCGGCGAGACGATCGTAGAACCCGTCGACGTCGACCGGCTCCGCACCCACGGGCGGCCACGCGGCGAGCGAGCCGTCCACGGGCCCACCTGTGGCGACGGTCAGCGAGCCGGAGGCGTGCCGGACCCATGCCCGCTCGGAGTCGTCCTCGTGGGCGTGCGCATCCCCGTCGTCGATCCGCGAATGCACGGTCAGCGGCCTGCGGCCGGAGCCGTCGTCGGCGCCCACGCGCACCTGCAGGGCGACGCCGCCGCGCTCGGGCACGAGCAGGGGTGTCTCCAGCGTCAGCTCTTCCAGCAGGTCGAAGCCCACGGCGTCGGCAGCAGTGATCGCCAGCTCGACGAATGCGGTTCCCGGCAGGAGCGCGACCCCACTTACGGCGTGGTCCACCAGCCACGGGTGCGTATGCGTCGAGAGCCGCCCGGTGAGCAGGTGTCCGTCGCCGTCGGCCAGCGGCACGGCGGCGCCGAGGAGCGGATGACCGGCCTCGCCCTGCCCCACCGCGCGCATGTCACCGGCGGAGGCGGGGGCGTCGAGCCAGTAACGCTCGCGCTGGAAGGCGTACGTGGGCAGGTCGAGGCGCCGGGCGCCCGGGAAGAAGGCGTGCCAGTCCACTTCGGCGCCGCTGACGTGCAGTTGGGCGTACGCGGTGGTGACGGCCTGCTGCTCGGGACGGTCGGCTCGGAGTACGGGGATGGTGACGATGTCGTCCGCACAGCCCTGCGCCATGCCGCTGAGGACGCCGCCGGGACCGATCTCCACGAACGTGGTCACACCCAACCCGTGCAGGGTCCGCACACCGTCGGCGAAGCGCACCGCCTCACGGACGTGCCGCACCCAGTACTCGGGCGTGTACCCCTCCGCCAGGCCGCCCGTGAGGTTGGAGACCACAGGAATCCGCGGCTCGTCGAAGGCCAGACCGCGAACGACCGCCGCGAACTCCTCCAGCATCGGGTCCATCAACGGCGAGTGGAACGCGTGACTGACCTTCAACCGGGAGGTCTTACGGCCCTGCTGCCGGAAGACCTCCGCGATTGCAGCGACCGCGTCCTCGGCTCCGGAGACCACCACGGACCCAGGCCCGTTGACCGCCGCGATACCGACCCCGTCCGTCAGGTACGGCAGCACCTCGTCCTCGGCCGCCTGCACCGCCACCATCGCACCACCCGCAGGCAACGCCTGCATCAACGCAGCACGCGC
>NZ_JBFAET010000304.1:0-7115 GCF_040642095.1 Streptomyces sp. NPDC020362 | reverse complement strand
GGCAGATAGGTGCACAGCGCCATCACCGCGAGCGCCACCATGTGCCGTCTGCGGACCGAGCGGACCTGCAGCGCGACCACCAGGGCCAGGCAGGCTGCGAGCGCGGACCCGGACTCCGTGTGCTACGAGCGCCAGCCGGTCACCGGAGGCCACTGATGCCGGACCGGCAGCGTGGCGCGGACACGCCGGCCGTACCGGTCCAAGGCTGCGCGAATACCACGCCGGCGACGGCGAGGGTGTCGACGCCGCCAAGAGGCCGCCGCCTCTGCCGGCCCGCCCGGCACTCGCGCTGTCCCGACCGGGCACGCTGGGCGCCCGGTCCATGTAGTGCGCTGAAGGGGACCGATGCCGCGCATGGGGATCACCGACATCCAAGGGACGGATGTATCCGAAGAATTGGGACCGCTGAACAAATCCCCCGTCCAGGCCGTCAGTTCAGCCGGTTTCTGTCCCTGCCCGGCTGTCCGCTCAGCCGTCACACCCTGCACCATGCCCGGCCGACGACCGGCGGAGACCAGGTCGATCGCCCGTCCGGGCAGACATGTTGATCTCCGGCTGAGCGCATGTGGATCGCTGATGCGGCGCATTTGACTTTCCTCTGCCCAAGGCCCCTACTCCCGAAGGATTCGAACCCCGATGACTGAAGCAACTGCCAGGACACCCGAGAACACCTTCCTTCCAGGTGGCCGGCGCCGGCACCGCAAGCCCAGACAGAATGGCACGGGAACCGGCCTGCGCCGGGCCGTCGTGCTCGCCATGGCCGTGCCCGTGGCGTCCGCCGCCCTGGGGGGTCCGTCCGCCTTCGCCGTCCAAAAGGGTGCCGGCACGACGGCCAAGACCCACGATCTGGACGCCGGCGACCAGCAGATGGCCAAGAACCTGAAGACCCGGGTACTTGATCAGCGGCTGGGACCGAACGTGAGCGGCGTGGTCCTCGACGCGGACTCGGACACCACCGTCTGGGGCCACAACGCGTCCACCGCGCTGATGCCGGCCTCCAACGCCAAGCTCGCCACTTCGACCGCCGCCCTGACCGTGCTCGGCCCGCAGCACCGGTTCACCACGAAGGTCGTCTACGGCCACGGCACCCTGACCCTCGTCGGGGGCGGCGACCGCACCCTGACGACCGCCGACCTGGCAGAGATGGCGAAGACCGCGATCGCCGGACTCAAGGCCGCGGGCCGGACCACCGTGAAGGTCACCGTCGACGACAGCCTGTTCCCGGAGCCGACCCTGGCCAAGGGCTGGAACGACGGCTACTACCCCGACACCGTCGCCCCGGTCCGCGCGCTGGTCGTCGACGGGCACGGCGTCCAGGACACCTCCATCGACGCCGGGCAGGTCTTCGCCAGGCAACTCGCCGCGCACGGCGTCACGGTCACCGGCGGCGTCACTCGCGCCACCGCCCGCCCGACGGACGTTCCGGTGGCCCGGCACAGGTCGGCGCCGCTGTCGGACATCGTCCGCACGATGCTCAAGCACAGCGACAACAACATCGCCGAGACCCTGCTGCGGATGACGGCCCTGGGCGCCGACCGTCCGGCCACCTTCGAGGGCGGCACCGAGGTCGTGCGCGAGGTGCTGAGCCGGGTCTACGGCGTTTCGCTCCACAACTTCGGGCTCTACGACGGCAGCGGCCTGTCCCGGGCCGACCGCATCCCGGCCGCCACCCTCGCGCAGATCCTCGAACTGCTGACGCAGCCCCGCTACGCGCATACCCTCGGCTCCGTCCTCGACGGCCTGCCCGTCTCCGGCGAGGCCGGCAGCACGCTCGGCCCGGAGTACGGCCGCTTCGACGACGCCGACTCCAAGTGCGCGGTGGGCAAGGTGCACGCGAAGACCGGCACGCTCACCGGCGCCATCGCGCTGAGCGGTCTGACTCGGGGCAAGGACGGCAGATGGAAGGTGTTCTCCTTCGTCGAGAACGGCGCCACGGCCGACCCGAATGCCGTTAAGGACGCCATGGACGACCTCGCGGCGACCGTCAACGGCTGCTACGCGTAAGGGATCCAGCCTCGGTGCGGGCGGGCTCTGGCATTCAGCCCTCGCCAGATCCCCGTGGAACCCGGACCGTCGGTGACCGTCTGCGATCTGGGCGGTGTAGCGGCTGCATGGCCTCGCCGGTCTCGTTGAGGAGTCGGGCGGTGGCTTTGTGGTGGTGGCCGAGGGCGTCTGCGGCGACGGGGGCGGGCATCTCCAGGACTGGCCGGCGGACCGCCCCGGTCCGGGCGGCGGTCGTGGGGATGCAGAGGTCGTTGGGCCGACGGGAGAGACCGCCCGGGTGTAACGGCCGGTCGGCGCATCGGCCAGGGAGGGGCCGGCGGAATCCGGGTTGGTTACGGTGTTGATGTTGGTGCGGCTGTCTCGTGGCACACGACGGCCGCGTCCTTTGGCGGGCTCGCGGCCCCGGCAGTGGTGCGTGCTCCCTGCCGGGCCTGCGCCAGGCAGCCGGCCGGCTCCAGCACGGTGCCACGGGGGATGGTGCACCCGGGGCAGGCGGGACTCGAACTCGGCGGGTGCGAGCTCGGAGGGATGGCCTCAGTCGATGCCGGCGGGCGGGAGCGTGGCGCGTTCGGTCAGCAGCTCGGCGGGGTGAGGGTTCCAGGGGTGCGGTTGGAGCCTGCGCTCGTCTCGTGGGCGAGGTGGGTGCAGCGGCGGCCCGTGCGCTGCTGCTCGGCGCGGATCCCGGCTTTGCGCCTCGTGTCCCTCGTCACGACCTTCCTCCACAGCACGCCCAAGCCCATGCCATAGCAAGGCCGTCACGATCAGGGGGAGAAGTGCGCGAGTCGGAGCCCCGTGTCTGTGTCCGTGCCCGGGTCGCGTGGGTGCAGTCCGGCCCGGAGGCCGGTAAGCGCGTGTTGCCGCGGTCGGCCCGCGGGGACGGGTGCGGGTCGAGCGCCGGCCAAACCCCGCAGTGGGACGTGCGGTGCGGCCGTCGGCGGTTGCCTGATCGATCCATTCCCGGAGTTCGAACGGTTCGGCGCACAGGAGCTTGGCGGGTCGCGCTTTACGGGGTCCTCGGCGAGGCGGGGTGGTGGGGGACCGCACACCTTGACGGTCCGATCGTCTTCGATCCCCGAAATAGGTTCCGATCCGATGCAACCTGGCTCCTGGCCCGTGCATATAGGAGGCGATGACCGCACTTCACATGGAGAGGGGCTCTTATGTACTTGGACCGTTCGGCCGGTCGGGCAGTCGGCCGTCTCGGCGCCGCTTCCGCGTCCTGTGTCGCCGGTGACACCGCAGTCGGGAGGCCGGCGTGAGTCGGATTTCGGTCCGGGGATTCGCAGTGGCCTCGGCCACTGCGGTCACCGCTGTAGGCGCCGTTACCGGTGTTGCCTCAAGCAGCACCGGCCGGCCTGGAAGCGATGCCGAGGCGACGGCAGGCGACACGGCGCTTCTCGCTGACATCCCGGCGGGTCAGCAGGCTCAGGTGCAGACCGCGTCCTTGACGCAGCAGGCCGACGCACAGGCCGTCGCTGCCGACGCGAGTGCCAAGAAGGCCGCCGAGGAGTCGGCCCGCGAGCAGGCCGCCGCGGACGCGGTGGCCAGGCAGAAAGCCGCACAGAAGGCCGAAGAGGAAGCCAAGGAGCGCAAGGCGGCCCAGGAGACGGCCGGCCGCTCCGCCACACGCGACACCTCCGGCTTCCCGGTCCGGAGTTCCTACACCGTCGAGCAGATCCAGGCGATGGCGCGTCAGATCGTGGGCGCGGGCCAGTTCCAGTGCTTCAGCAACATCGTGGCTCACGAGTCCACCTGGAACTTTCGGGCGGTCAACCCTTCCGGTGCCTACGGTCTCGTCCAGGCATACCCCGGCTCCAAGATGTCGAGTGTGGGTGCCGACTGGCGGACCAACCCGGCCACCCAGATCAAATGGGGCCTCAACTACATGAACCAGAAGTACGGCAGCCCCTGCGGAGCCTGGTCGTACTGGCAGGCCCACCACTCGTACTAAGTCGCACATATGTTCGCTCGCGCACCCTCCCGGAGCCCCGCACCGTCTTGTCGGTGAGGGGCTCCGATGCTTTCGCCGGCGCAGATGCCGGCCTGGTTGCCGGGGCAAGCCGGTGTGGACGGGTCGGGCTCTGTGACCAGTGGCGCGGGAGTCGTCATCGTGGGCTCCTTTTTCGGGCGACGCATTCCGGTCGCCATTGGCGATGGATGCTCGGCTGAAATGCCACGAATGTTCGAATCGCGCCCCAGGGAGGGGACGGGCTGAAGAAGGTGCAGGCCGCCAGGGCCGCGCAGTGCCTGGCCTCCAGTCCGGGCGTCGTGTCGGGCGAGCAGATCGCAGGCCCGGAAAGAGCGGGCGTCCTTGATGAGTGAGGCTGATCCTTTGGAGTGGGCACCCTGACAGTGGATCTTGACGGTCCGGGGTGGATGTCCAGGCGGGACGCAAGTCCCCGTTGTCGCCGTACGCGTGAACGTGGCCAGTCACGTACGAGTGAAAAGGGCCGCTTGTTGATGCGGTGAGTCCTGTTGCTCGGCACTCTGCTACTGGTCGGTAAGGGGCGGCGGAGGGCAGCTGACGATGGTCTTGGACCCGCAACGCTGGTTGGAACTCCGGCGCTTCCGTGCCCTTTTCGAGTCCGGTGCGGTGACCCTGACGGAGGTCGCCAAGGAGACGGGCCTGAACCGGAAGACGGTCCGCAAGTACCTGTCCGGGCAGGCCCCGGCTGTCCGAGGAGGGTGTCGAACGGTCGGCCACGCAAGAAGGCCGTGGACGAGGTCGCGCCGCTGATTGACGCCATGCTGAAGGCGGAGATCCTCATCAAGGGTGCGGTGGTGCACGAGCGCCTGGTGAAGGACTACGGCTCCACCATCAACTACCAGCGGGTCAAGCTCTATCTGCAGGAGGCCCGCCCAGGGGTCGCCGAGGAACTGGGCATCGCGCCAAGAGAGTTGGCAGGCATGCACCGCCGCTTCGAGGTCGTGCCCGGGGCCCAGGCCCAGGTCGACTGGGGCGACGAAGGCAGAGTCCTCGCCCACCTGGGCATCCCGAAGGTCTATTCGTTCCACATGACCCTGTCGTACTCCCGCGACCCGTTCTGCTGCTTCACCACCAGCCAGGATCTGCAGACCTTCTTCGACTGCCACCGGCGGGCGTTCGCCCACTACGGCGGGGTGCCGATGTCGATCGTCTACGACCGGACCAAAACCGTCGTCCGCCGGCATGTCGCGCCAGGTGAAGCAGTCCCGCTGCACCCTGAAGCGGTGGGTTTCGCCAGCCATTGCGACTTCGACATCGACGTGCTGGCTGCCTACCGCCCCACCGGCAAGGGCCGGGTCGAGCGCCAGGTTCTGATCGTCCGCGACCACGTGCTCGCCGGACGGGCCTTCTCCTCCATCGAGGAGATGGACGCCGCGTTCATGGCCTGGGTGCCGCAGCGACGCGCCCGCACCCATGCAACCCACCATGAGGTCATCGGACATCGGGCCGCCCGCGACCACGCGGCCCTCAAGCCGCTGCCGCCCAACCCTTATCTGGTGGCGGAACGGCAGCTGCGGCATGTCGGAAAGGACTGCCTCGTCGCCTTCGACGGCAACCTCTACTCAGTGCCGGCCCGCAAGGTTCGCCCCCGCCACCTGGTGGAGATCCGGGCCACCAAGTCGCAGATCAGCCTGCACTCGACCACTCCGGCCACTGGCGGCGAGAGCCCACTGGCCGTCCATGCAAGGGCTGTTGGCCGGGGTGTCCGCGTCGTCGACGAGAGCCACTGGAGCGGACTGCCCGAGGGGAACAACCGGCGGACCACGACCGAGGTGTCCTTCTCCCCGCCGCAGCAGAACAGCACTGCCGGGCGGGACAATGGACCGCTCCAGTCCCTGCTCAACCGGGCCGTGGCCACCCGGATCGAGGTCGGCCGCCGACCGCTGTCGGTCTATGACGAACTCACCGGCTCCCGGCCCTTCAACTCCCGCCCCCAGAGCAAGGAATCGTCTTGAGCGAGCTGACCGGCAACCGCATCCGCACCACAGCCACCAAGCTCGGCCTGCCCCATCTCGCCGACGGGCTGGACCAGTTGGCCCGCCGGGCCGAGGAGGGCAAGCTCGGCTATCTCGACTTCCTCGACCTGGTGCTGTCCGAGGAACTCGCGGTCCGCGACGACCGCCGCTTCCGTCGGTCCCTACTGTTCTCCAAGCTGCCGCACCACAAGACGCTGGACGACTACGACTTCTCGTTCCAGCCCGACCTCGATCCGCGCAAGGTCAAAGACCTGGCCACCCTCTCGTTCGTCGAGGCCAAGGCCAACGCGGCTTTGCTGGGTCCGCCCGGGGTGGGCAAGACGCATATCGCGGTCGCCCTGGCGGTCGCGGCCTGCCGAGCCGGGTTCTCGGTCTACTTCACCACCCTCGACGACATGGTCCGCCATCTCAAGGCCGCCGAGACGGCGGGCCGGCTGACCAGCAAACTCGGCTCCTACCTGCGGCCCGGCGTTCTCGTGGTGGATGAGGTCGGCTATCAGCCCCTCGAACGAGCCGAGGCGAATCTGGTCTTCCAGGTCATCTCGAAGCGTTACGAGAAGGGGTCGATCATCCTGACCTCGAACAAGACCTTCAGTGAATGGGGACAGGTGTTCGGTGACGAGGTCCTCGCCACCGCGATCCTCGACCGGCTCCTGCACCACTGCGACGTCGTCGCGATCAACGGACCCAGCTACCGGCTCAAGAACCGCCTCAAGGCCATCGAACGGGCCACCGACGTGGCCTAACCACTGGCCACGTTCAAACGTACCGGCCCGGCCGCATCGGAGAGTACGCGGAAACCCGTATCCGGAGGAGTCCAGGAAGGACGCGGTCGCGCTCTGCTGCGCCGCGGGCGGCAAGCGCACATACGCGGCGGTGGCGGCGGACCTCGGCATCACTGCCGAGTCGCTGTGGGTGCGGGTCTGCAAGGAAAACGAGTCCCAGGCGCTACCCGGGCGCCGCGAGGCCGGCGGGAGACCGGCTGAGGAACCGGCCCGCAGCCGGTAACGAATACGGCGACAGCGGTTTGGACACTCAGCGTGACGCCCCTGTCGCAGGGGGTCATTGGCCGGTTCCGGTGCTGTGGTGCAGCGCGGGGGGGGGCGGGGGGCTCGAGACCACAACCCACCCGCCCCCACCCCGCCGGG
>NZ_JBFAET010000303.1:0-7249 GCF_040642095.1 Streptomyces sp. NPDC020362 | reverse complement strand
CTGGGGATCGGCCGGTCGGGACCGAGGACGGGACCACCGGGACCGGGCACCGGACCGTCGGGACCGAGGACCGGACCGGCGGGGCCGAGGACCGGTCGACCGGGACTGGGGATCGGACCGTCGGGACCGAGGACCGGACCGGCGGGGCCGAGGACCGGTCGACCGGGACTGGGGATCGGACCGGCGGGGCCGAGGACGGGACCACCGGGACTGGGGATCGGACGGTCGGGACCGAGGACGGGACCACCGGGACCGGGCACCGGACCGTCGGGACCGAGGACCGGACCGGCGGGGCCGAGGACCGGACGACCGGGACTGGGGATCGGACCGTCGGGACCGAGGACCGGACCGGCGGGGCCGACGACTCGACGAGCGGGGCCGGTCATCCGGCCTGCGCTTCTGCCGACGCGGCCACCGCGTCCGCCGACCCGGACAGCGCCTGTCCCGCCCCGACCGCCGCGGCCAGCCGTGCCACCGCCGGGCCCGGCCGTCCGGCCCTTTCACCGCACGCCTCGGCCGCCGCGCCGTACCATCCGGCCACCGCGTCCGACGACGCCACGGCCCACGCCGACGAAGGGACGGACACCGACGATGCACGGTGACGACCAGAACCCCGTGAACCCGGCCCCCGCCGCCGGAGCGCCCGGTACGGACCTCGGCTGGCTGCTCGACGACCTCGTGGCCCGCACCGAACACGTCCGCCAGGCCGTGCTGCTCACCGCCGACGGCCTCCCGCTGAGCTGCTCGGAGGGCATGCGCCGCCGGGACATCGAGCACCTGTCCGCCGTCTGCTCAGGCTTCCACGGCCTGGCCCGCTCCGCGGGGGAACGGTTCGACGCGGGGGAGGTGCGGCAGACCATGGTCATGCTGGAGGACGCCTACCTCTTCATCACCCCGGCCGGCCACGGCAGCCGTCTCGCCGTGCTGAGCGAGGCGCGGACCGACGTCGGACAGCTCGCCCATGAGATGGCCCTGCTCGTCCGCCGCCTCGGCCGCCATCTGGACGCCGCCGCCCGCTCGGCCCGCTGATCCCGCGGTGAGTGACGAGCACTGGTACGAGGACGAGACCGGGTCCATGGTCCGTCCCTACACCGTGACCCGGGGCCGCACCCGGCCCTCGGAGCGGCACGCCGTCGATCTGATGTCCCGGGTCACCGCCCTGGAGGCGCACGGTGCGGCGCACCCGGACCTGGACCACGCACGCGCCTCGCTGCTCGACCTGATCCGGCGCGGCGCGCGCCCCGTGGCCGAGCTGGCCGCGGACGCCGACCTGCCCCTGACCGTCGTCCGGGTCCTGCTCGGCGACCTGGCCGAGGCGGGGCTGATCCGCATCGACCCGCCCCGGCACCTGCCGGTCAGCGGTCCGGCCGCCGATCCCGGGCTGCTGCGGGAGATCGTGGAACGGCTGAGGGAGCTGTAGCCGCGGCGCCGACCAGTTCGGTCAGCATCCCGGCGGTCTCCTGGTCCGCCGGCAGGAAGGCCTCCAGGCGCAGCTCGGCGACCGTGACGTCGGTGGCCGTGCCGAAGTGCGTCAGCGTGGTGATCAGCGTCAGCTCGCGGTCGTCGCCCGGATCGGGCGCCCGCAGCCGCAGCGGTACGGCGAAGCCCAGGTGATCCGGTGACTCGCGCGGGCGCGCCGGCGCCAGTTCGGCGAGGTCGGCCGCCAGCCGCCGCAGCCGGTCGTCCGGGTTGCGCACGCTCTCGGCCCGGACCGCGTCGAGGATGTGCCACGCCCACTGCGGCAGGTTGACGATACGGGGCGCCAGGCCCTGCGGATGGAGCAGCACCCGGGGGACGCTCACCGGCGGGACGAGGAGGTGCGGGGCCACACCGGCGACGAGCGCGTGGAAGGCGGCGTTGGCCGAGACGAGGTCGCCGTGCCGGTCGACGACCACCGCCGGGTACGGCAGATGGCCCTCCAGGATCCGTTCGAGCGCGGTGCGGATCGGTTCGAGCCGCGGGTCGTCCAGGCTGCGCTGCGGGTACGCCGGTGCGAATCCGGCCGCGAGCAGCAACTCGTTGCGCTCGCGGATCGGCACCTCCAGGGACTCGGCCAGCCGGATGATCATCGAGCGGCCGGGGGCCGACCGGCCGCTCTCGATGAAGCTGACGTGCCGCTGCGTGGTTCCGGCGCGCGTGGCCAGCTCCAGCTGGCTGACCCGGCGCCGGGTGCGCCACTCGCGCAACGCGCCGGCGAGGGGGCCTCTGGTCGATTCACCGATCATGTCTCCTGTGTAGCCCGCCCGGCCGCGTACGGGCGATACCCCGCGGGGAATTGCCGCCGGTACGCACGGCGCAGCAGGGTCGTGGCCGTACACCGGCCCTGCGCAACCGAGGGGAACGACCATGTCCGACACCGACATCCGAAGCCTCACCGACAAGTACGTCGCCGTCTGGAACGAACCCGACGCGGAGCGGCGCCGCACCGCGATCCGTGATCTGTGGTCCGACGACGCGGTCCATGTGCTGCAGCCGCCCAAGGAGCTGGTGCAGGCCGCCGAGGGGCTGGGCTTCGACGGTCTCGTCCTGGAGGCACGCGGGCACGACGCGCTGGAGTTCCGGGTGGCGCGCGCCCACGAGGAGTTCGTCGCGCCCGGCACCTTCGTCTTCCGCTCGCGCGACGACGCCGACCGGCTCCACGACATCGTCAAGTTCCATTGGGAGATGACGCCCAGGGACGGCGGCGAGGTCGCCGGGGCGGGTCTGGAGATCCTCGTGCTCGGCCCCGACGGCCGCATCGTCGGCGACTACCAGTTCATCGAGGGGTGACCGGCGGTGATCCCTTCCACGGTACGCAGCTATCACCTCGGCACCGGCGGCGGCCCGGACGGCCTCTCGCTGCGCACGCACGAGTCACGCACACCGGGACCCGGCGAGGTCGCGGTCGCCGTCCGCGCCGCCTCGCTCAGTTTCCGCGAGCTGCTGGTGCTGCGCGGGACGTACGTGCTGCCCGTGAAGCCGGACGTCGTGCCGGTCTCGGACGGGGCCGGCGAAGTCGTCGCCGTCGGGCCGGACGTCCACCGGGTGCGCCCCGGCGACCGCGTCGCCTCCACCGTGTTCCCGCACTGGCTGGACGGCCCGCTGGAGCCGGACCGCCTGCCGCAGCTCGGCGGCACCCTCGACGGCATGCTGACCGAGCTGGCGATCCTCCCCGAGGACGCCCTCGTCCCCGTACCCGGCCACCTCTCCTGCATCGAGGCGGCGACGCTGCCCTGTGCCGCCGTCACCGCATGGAACGCGCTGACCGGCGACGGCCGCGGCGTGCGGAGCGGACAGACCGTGCTGACCACCGGCTCCGGCGGGGTGTCGCTGTTCGCGCTGCAGTTCGCGAAGATCCTCGGAGCACGTGTGATCGTCACGACCGGCAGCCCCGCAAAGGAGGCGCGCCTGCGCGAACTGGGAGCCGACGAGGTCGTCGACCACCGCCACGTCCCGGCCTGGCACAGATCCGTCCGGGAGCTGACCGGCGGGCGGGGCGTCGACCGTGTCGTCGACACCGCCGGGACGCTGGACCAGTCGCTGAGGTCGGTCGCCGTCGACGGGCATGTCGCCCTCGTCGGCTCCGTTTCCGGCGACTGGTCCCCGCTCGACCCCCGGCTGCTGTTCGGTGCCGCCGCCACCGTCCGGGCGGTGGCCGTGGGCAGCCGCGCCCAGTTCACCGCCATGAACGACGCCATCGCCGCGCACCGGCTGCGACCGGTGGTCGACCGGGTGTTCCGCTTCGAGGAGGCCGCGGAGGCCTACCGGTACTACGAGGCGGCGAGCCCCCTGGGAAAGGTCGTCATCGAGGTCGGCTGAGCGGCGGGTGCGTGGTGCTCAGAGCGCCGGGTTCCACGGGACGACCGTGAAGTCGCCCGTGCCCTGCTTCACCTTCTCGAAGGGGGCCGACGACACGCACGGCGGCAGGTCCTTGGTGTCCGTGGGGCTGCCGACCCCCGCCCAGCTGTAGCCCAGGCGGTCGTGCCGGCCGAGGTCGTGGACCGTGACGCCGACCCGCCTGCCCTTGGCGCCCGGCAGGTCCGAGGCCGTGATTACGCCGGAGACGACGGCGACCTGCCCGCCGGTGACCAGGCAGTCCACCTTCGCCCTGGCCCAGGCGCCGTTCCCGTGCAGGTAGTGGCTGAACTCGAACGTTCCGGTGGCCTTCTGCGGGTTCATGTTGTCCTTCGGCGCCAGATGCGCGTCGAAGGAGAAGGTGATGTCGTCCCCGGCCGACCGGTACAGCTTGGCCGTGCCGGTGAGCGCGGCGGCCTCGCGCTGGGGATGGTGCGCCCCGGAGCCCGAGGCCATGGCCGCGCCCGCCGTCCCGGCGGTGATCAGCAGGGCGGTGGCCAGGGTGACGGCGGCGATCTTCGTACGACGCTGCATGGCGGTCCTTTCCGCAGGTCAAGCGCGTGAACTGAACGCTGGCCACTCTTCCGGCGCCAGGCCCGCCGCACATCGGCCCGGGGGCGGCACCCGGCCTCCGCCGTCCGGCGGGGAAGCCCGGTCGTGACCTGCGTCTCAGGAAGGACGGGAACCGCTGCGCCGGGCGCGCAACGAATCGCCGTCGGGTCCCCGTTCCACGCAACGAACCGCGCACCGGCGCGCAACGGCTCCCGCTTGTCCGGCCGAGCGCGCCGACCGTACCTTCTAGCTAGGCCCCCAAACCCCTCTTTCCGGTGAGGATCCCCGCATGCGCACCGCCCTGCTCCAGAGCTCCGGCCGCCCCGGCTCCGTCGTCGAGAACCTCAAGGTCCTCGACGAGGCCGCGGGCCGGGCCGCCGCCGCGGGTGCTGCGCTGCTGGCCGCGCCGGAGATGTTCCTCACCGGGTACGCGATCGGCGACGCCATCGGCCGGCTCGCGGAGCCCGCCGACGGCGACTCGGCCGACGCGATCGCCGAGACCGCCACCCGGCACGGCCTGGCGATCGCCTACGGCTACCCGGAGCGCGACGGCGAGACCGTCTACAACTCCGTCCAGCTGATCTCCGCCGACGGCACCCGGCTCGCGAACTACCGCAAGACCCACCTCTTCGGCTGCTTCGAGCGCGACCACTTCACGCCGGGCGAGCAGCCGGTCGTCCAGGCCGAGCTGAACGGCCTGACCGTCGGCCTGATGATCTGCTACGACGTCGAGTTCCCGGAGAACGTCCGCGCCCACGCCCTGGCCGGTACCGACCTGCTGATCGTGCCGACCGCGCAGATGCACCCCTTCCAGTTCGTCGCCGAGTCCCTGGTGCCGGTGCGGGCCTGGGAGAACCAGATGTACGTCGCCTACGTCAACCGGGTCGGCCCCGAGGGCGAGTTCGAGTTCGTCGGACTGTCCGTCCTCGCCGGCCCCGACGGCATCGCCCGCACCCGTGCCGGTCGCGGCGAGGAGCTGGTGTCCGCCGACGCCGACCCCGCCTTCCTGGCCGCCTCCCGTGAGGCGAACCCGTACCTGAAGGACCGCCGCCCCGGTCTGTACGGGTCCCTCGTCTGACCCCCCGAGCCCTCACCCGCACCACCCCCGCGCAAGGAGTCCGTACCCCATGACGTCCACGGTGCCCAACGCCGTCGAGCACGCCGACGAGCAGCAGCCGCCGATCACCATGTTCGGCCCGGACTTCCCCTACGCCTACGACGACTTCCTCGCCCACCCGGCGGGCCTCGGCCAGGTCCCCGCGACCGAGCACGGCACCGAGGTCGCCGTCATCGGCGGCGGTCTGTCCGGCATCGTGGCCGCCTACGAGCTGATGAAGATGGGCCTCAAGCCCGTCGTCTACGAGGCCGACCAGATCGGCGGCCGGCTGCGCACCGTCGGCTTCGAGGGCTGCGACGAGTCGCTGACCGCCGAGATGGGCGCGATGCGCTTCCCGCCGTCCTCCACGGCACTGCAGCACTACATCGACATGGTCGGCCTGGAGACCAGTCCCTTCCCGAACCCGCTGGCCGAGGCCACCCCGTCCACCGTCGTGGACCTCAAGGGCGAGTCGCACTACGCCGAGACGATCGACGACCTGCCCCAGGTCTACCGGGACGTCGCCGAGGCCTGGAACAAGTGCCTCGACGAGGGTGCCGACTTCTCCGACATGAACCGCGCCATGCGCGAGCGCGATGTCCCGCGCATCCGTGAGATCTGGGCGAAGCTCGTCGAGAAGCTCGACAACCAGACCTTCTACGGCTTCCTCTGCGACTCCGAGGCCTTCAAGTCCTTCCGGCACCGCGAGATCTTCGGCCAGGTCGGCTTCGGCACCGGCGGCTGGGACACCGACTTCCCGAACTCCATCCTGGAGATCCTGCGGGTCGTCTACACCGAGGCCGACGACCACCACCGCGGCATCGTCGGCGGCTCCCAGCAGCTGCCGCTGCGCCTGTGGGAGCGCGAGCCGGAGAAGATCGTCCACTGGCCGTACGGCACTTCGCTGAAGTCCCTGCACGTGGACGGTGAGCCCCGCCCGGCCGTGACCCGGCTGCACCGCACCGCGGGCAACCAGCTCACCGTGACGGACGCGAACGGCGACATCCGCACCTACAAGGCGGCGATCTTCACCGCCCAGTCCTGGATGCTGCTGTCCAAGATCGCCTGCGACGACTCGCTCTTCCCGATCGACCACTGGACGGCCATCGAGCGGACCCACTACATGGAGTCCAGCAAGCTGTTCGTCCCCGTCGACCGGCCCTTCTGGCTGGACAAGGACGAGGAGACCGGCCGGGACGTCATGTCGATGACGCTCACCGACCGCATGACCCGCGGCACCTATCTGCTGGACGACGGCCCGGACAAGCCCGCCGTGATCTGCCTGTCCTACACCTGGTGCGACGACAGCCTGAAGTGGCTGCCGCTGTCCGCGAACGAGCGGATGGAGGTCATGCTGAAGTCGCTCGGCGAGATCTACCCGAAGGTCGACATCCGGAAGCACATCATCGGCAACCCGGTGACCGTCTCCTGGGAGAACGAGCCTTACTTCATGGGCGCGTTCAAGGCCAACCTGCCCGGCCACTACCGCTACCAGCGGCGCCTGTTCACGCACTTCATGCAGGACCGGCTGCCCGAGGACAAGCGGGGCATCTTCCTCGCCGGCGACGACATCTCCTGGACGGCCGGCTGGGCCGAGGGCGCCATCCAGACCGCGCTGAACGCGGTCTGGGGCGTCATGCACCACTTCGGCGGCGAGACCGACGCGGCCAACCCGGGCCCGGGCGACGTCTACGACGAGATCGCCCCGGTGGAACTGCCCGAGGACTGACCGGGACCGGACCAGGGCGCGGGCGGCCGGACTCAGAC
>NZ_JBFAET010000302.1:0-7259 GCF_040642095.1 Streptomyces sp. NPDC020362 | reverse complement strand
GCGCCACGCTCGCCGCGGGGCGCCCCGCCGATCAACGCTTCGGGCGGGGTTGTCACCGTGGGTGAGCGTCTCCCGGGCGACGAAGAGGTTGCTGCTGCCCGCCGGGCGGTTGTTCCGGGTCGGGGGCGCGGCCGGAAGGTCGGTGTGGCGCCCAGCGACTCCGTTCTTGTACGTGATCGTTGAGCGCCTTCACGAACGCAGGCGTTGACCGGAGACAATAGGTACAGACCAATCGCCGGTCAAGGGGTCGCGCATGCGAAAGGGCCGCACCCCGGAAGGGGTACGGCCCTTGAACTGCTCTGTCGAGCGGCGTGCTCAGCGGACCTCGGTGATCTCCGGTCCGCGCTGCAGCTGGCCCATGCCGCCGGAGAAGCGCGAGCCCTCCTCCTGCTGGACACCTTCGGGCATCATCTGGGCGTCGTCGGGCAGCTTCAGGACGATCGGGTCGCGAGGCGCCATCGGGCCCTCACCGCGGACCACGACCGTGTCCCGGAAGATCTGCTCCAGCAGACCGGCCGCCTGCGGCTGCACCGCACCCTGGCCGGAGATCACACCGCGCAGGAACCAGCGCGGACCGTCCACACCGACGAACCGCACGACCTGGAAGCCACCGGTGCCGTCCGGCAGCTGCACCGGCACCTGGGCACGCAGCTCCCAGCCCAGCGGGCCCTCGACCTCGTCGACGATGCCGCCCTGCTGGGTGATGCCGCCCGCGATCTCCTCGCGGACCTCGCCCCAGATGCCCTCGCGCTTGGGCGCGGCGAAGGCCTGCAGCTGAACGGCGCTGTCGCGCAGCACCACGGTCGCCGCCACGATCGCGTCACCGGCGACCTCGACCCGCAGCTCCATGCCCTCCACGCCCGGCACGAAAAGACCGCCGAGGTCGACACGCCCCTCGGCCGGGTCACGCACCTCGGCGCTGTCCCACGGCCCGTCGGGCCGGGGCCCGGGCTCCAGCCGGACGCGCTCGCGCTCGGCCTCTTCCTCGTCCGCCTCGGTGTCGACGCTGTCGACGACCTGCTCGGCCTCGCCGGCCGCGTCCTCGGCGGCACCCTTCTTGTTGCGACGTCCGAACACGTCACTGTCCTTCCCGGTCGGATACGACCGAAGCGTATCGATTCCCACCCGCCCCGCCGCCCATGGCGGCCGGACCGTTTGAGCCGCTTTCGCCGCCCACCGAGGCATGACCGCCGGTGGACCCGAAGCCCCCCTCGGCCCGTGCCGAGCCGGGAAGTTCCGCGACCTCCTGGAAGCGGACCCTCTCGACCTGCTGGACGACCAGTTGGGCAATCCGGTCGAAGCGCTCGAACCGCACAGCCTCGCGCGGGTCGAGATTCACCACGATCACCTTGATCTCCCCACGGTACCCGGCATCAACCGTCCCCGGGGCATTCACGAGCGCGACACCGCAGCGGGCGGCAAGGCCGGAACGGGGGTGCACGAAGGCCGCGTACCCCTCCGGGAGAGCGATCGACACTCCCGTGGGCAGCACCGCCCGCTCACCGGGCTTCAGCTCACGGGCCTCGGTGGTGCGCAGATCGGCGCCGGCGTCCCCCGGGTGCTCGTACGCCGGAAGCGGTACGTCCGGATCGACGCGGCGGATCAGCACGTTCAGGGGATCCCGGCGCACGGGGGCCGGGCTGCGCTCGGGGCGTACGAGGTCGTCGGTGTTCACGGGGCTTTCGGTGCTCACGGGGCTGTCGTCGGGGCTCACAGGCCGGTCGGCGGGGTGCGCGGGGCTGCCGGGGGTCACGGGTTCACCTCGAAGGCACGGGTGCGCCGGATCTGGTCCGGGTCGCTCATCGCGGCCTGGATCTCCTCCTTGCGGCCGTGGTCGATGAAGTGGTCGACCTTCACCTCGATGAACAGGGCGTCGGCGCGGACGGCGACGGGTCCGCCGGGGCCGCCTATGCGCCCGGTGGCCGTGGAGTAGATCTTCCGCCCGGCGACGGCCGTGACCTCGGCCTCCAGGTACAGCGTGGTGCCCACCGGGACCGGCCGCACGAAGTCGGTCTCCAGCCGCCCGGTGACGGCGATGGTCCGCAGCAGCCAGTTCAGCGAGCCCAGGGTCTCGTCGAGAGCGGTGGCCAGCACTCCGCCGTGCGCGAGGCCCGGGGCGCCCTGGTGGGCGGGCTGCACGGTGAACTCGGCTGTCAGGGCGACACCCTCGCCGGCGCGGGCCTCCAGATGCAGCCCGTGCGACTGCTCCCGGCCACAACCGAAACACTGTTCGTAGTGGGCGCCGAGAAGCTCGCCGGGCGCGGGGGCATCGGGGTGCCGCACCGGTGTCACGGCGTCGGCGGGAGGCTGAAGAGCTGCGGAACTACCACTCACAGCCGCAGACCTTACCCGCGCGTCGGCCGAATCCCGACACCGTGCCAAGCTTGCCCCATGCAGCTCTCCGCCACCCCCTACGAAGAACGCCTCACCGCCCCCCGCTCGTGGTGGCTGATCAGCTTCCTCGTGGGCGTCTCGTTCGCCCTGATCCTGCTCCCCTTCGGCACCCTGCCACTGCTCGGGGGCCTGGTGGGCGGCACGGCCGCGGCCGCGGTGGTCGCGAGCGCCTACGGCTCCCTGCGCATCCGCGTGGTGGGCGACTCGCTGATCGCCGGCGAGGCGAAGATCCCGGTGTCGGCGCTCGGCACGTCCGAGATCCTGGACGCGGAGGAGGCCCGGGCCTGGCGCACGTACAAGGCCGACACCCGCGCCTTCCTGCTGCTGCGCTCCTACATCCCCACGGCCCTGCGCGTCGAGGTCACCGACCCGGAGGACCCGACGCCGTACCTGTACCTGTCGACCCGCGAGCCGGAGCGTCTGGTGGCGGCCATCGAGGCGGCCAAGGACCAGCAGGCGTAGAACGCTTCTCCCGGGGGCGTCGTGCAACGCTTCTCCCGGGGACGTCGGCGGACTCAGTCCCACCGTTCCTCGGGCAGCTCGCCCGTCTCCAGCTCCTCGGAGAGCTCGCCCAGCTTCAGCGCGTCCGCCGGCTTCTCCAAGGGCGGCAGCTCCGGCAGCTCGTCCCACGGCACCTGGATCTTCCGCAGGTCCGCGCGGACCCGTGCCGCGAGTCTCTTCGTGTCGCGGCGGTTCATGACCGCGCCCACGGCCGCGCCCACCATGAACGGCATGAGGTTGGGCAGATCCCGGACCATCCGCTTCATGATCTGCTGACGCAGCTCGCGCTTCATCTGGCCGCCCAGGGCCGTGTTGACCGTCGACGGCTTCATCACGTCGATCCCGCGCTCCCCCGACCAGGAGGACAGATACGCGGTGCTGCGGGCCACGAGATTCCCCGGCGGCCGCAGGCCGTAGACCTCGTGCAGTTCGGCGATGAGCTTCAGCTCGATCGTGGCGACCCCGGTGATCTCCGCAGCCAGCTCCGTCGGCATGGCCGGCGGCACCGGCAGCATCGCCGCAGCCCCGACCCCGGCGCCGACCGTCGAGGTCGCGCCGGCCGCGCCCGCCACGAGCTTGTCGGCGAGCTGCTCGGGCCCGAGGCCCGGGAACTGCCTGCGCAGCGTCGCGAGGTCGCGTACGGGGATACGCGGGGCGATCTCGATGATCCGGTCCGCGAGGTAGGCCAGCCCCGCCCGAGCGCGGCTGCCGCCCCTACGGACGCCTTCCCGGGCCAGATGCCGGGCCTTGTCACGGATCACCGCGGCCCGTCGCCGTGCGACGGGCGCGGCCTGCTGCGCCGGCGCCGGCAGGCCGCCGGACGCCGGTTCGAGCGAGGCTCCCGTACCGGATGAGCCCCGCTCGCCGTCACGCGCGCCGTGCGGGCCGCTGGACGGCCCTTTGTCCGCTCCCGGCACAGAGAAGCGGCGCTTCCGTGGAGGGGTCGAGCCAGTCACGGCCGACCCGTCCTCAGTCGCAGTCGCGGCAGATCGGCTGACCGTTCTTCTCCCGGGCCAGCTGGCTGCGGTGGTGCACCAGGAAGCAGCTCATGCATGTGAACTCGTCCTGCTGCTTCGGCAGCACACGGACGGCCAGTTCCTCGTTGCTGAGGTCGGCGCCCGGCAGTTCGAGGCCCTCTGCGGCTTCGAACTCGTCGACGTCCACCGCGGAGGTGGACTTGTCGTTCCGGCGAGCCTTCAGCTCTTCCAGGCTGTCCGAGTCGACGTCGTCGTCGGTCTTGCGTGGAGTGTCGTAATCGGTTGCCATGTCGCTCTCCCCCTCTGGGTGTCTGCGGTGTCTCCAGCGCACGTAACGCGTGAGAGGCCGGACTTGTGCCCGACCTGAGGCGGAGATTTTGCCTCACATCAAGGTCTGTTACTCAATCGACACCCAACCCGGCACCTCAAGAGTGATCGGCTTGGATGGCGCTGAGGACCGTACACGGTTCGAATGTCGCACCTCAAAGGCGCCTCACCGTGTACTTCCCGTGATCAAGAGCCCTGAAAACCCGGATTTTACCGGCTTTACGACTCCTGTCATGATCACGGAGAGTACATGGCCGGAAATCCGCCCATGTGATCGATCACACAGGATCAACCATTCCGGGCGACCGGAAAATTCCGCGCAAAGCAAAAATCCTCCGTGCGTGTCGGATCTTCGTCACAGCGGCAGGGTGACGCGCATCACCAATCCTCCGCCCTCGCGGGGCTGCGCCGCGATGTGGCCGCCGTGCGCGCGGGCCACGGACCGGACGATGGACAGGCCGAGGCCCACGCCCTTGTCACTGCCCGTGCGCTCCGTGCGCAGCCGCCTGAAGGGCTCGAAGAGGTTGTCCACCTCGTACGCAGGCACGACCGGCCCGGTGTTCGAGACGGTCAGCACCGCCTGCCCGTGCTCCACCTCCGTTGTGACCTCGACCCAGCCGTTCTCGGCCACGTTGTAGCGTACGGCGTTCTGCACGAGGTTCAGCGCGATCCGCTCCAGCAGCACGCCGTTGCCCTGCACCACGGCCGGTTTGCGCTCGCCGCGGATCTTCACGCCCTTGGCCTCCGCCTCGGCGTGCACCTGGTCGACGGCCTGGGTCGCGACCTCGGCCAGATCGACCGGTTTGCGCTCGACGATCTGGTTGTCGCTGCGGGCGAGCAGCAGCAGGCCCTCCACCAGCTGCTCGCTGCGCTCGTTGGTGGCCAGCAGCGTCTTGCCGAGCTGCTGCAGCTCCACCGGCGCGTTCGGATCGGACAGGTGCACTTCCAGGAGCGTGCGGTTGATCGCGAGTGGTGTGCGCAGCTCGTGGGAGGCGTTGCCGACGAAGCGCTGCTGGGCCGTGAAGGCGCGCTGCAGCCGCTCCAGCATGTCGTCGAAGGTGTCCGCCAGCTCCTTCAGCTCGTCGTCCGGTCCGTCCAGCTCGATCCGCCGGGACAGGTCGGAACCGGCCACCTGGCGGGCGGTGCGGGTGATCCGGCCGAGCGGGGACAGCACGCGGCCCGCCATCGCGTAGCCGAACGCGAAGGCGATCACGGCCAGGCCCAGCAGCGCCAGCAGCGAGCGGCTGAGCAGGTCGTCCAGGGCCGTCTGGCGACGCTGGTCCACGCAGTGGCTGATCGCGTCGTTGAAGTCCGGCAGCGACAGGTTGGCCGGGTTGCTGATCACGGGGCAGTTGTCACTGGTGATCTTCAGCTGAGCACCCTGCGTAAAGCTGACGATCTTGAACAGCGGCTGGTTGCCGGTGCTGATCGCCTGTGCGGCCAGCAGGTAGATGATCGACAGCAGCAGGATGCCGGCGATCAGGAACATGCCGCCGTAGAGCAGCGTGAGCCGTATCCGGATGGTCGGGCGCAGCCATGGGAACGGGGGCTGCGGCCGCCGGGGGTCCCAGGTGGGTTTCGGGGGCGCCTGGGGCGGCGCGGGTGTCGAGGCCACGGTGGATCAGATCCGGTAGCCGGAGCCGGGCACGGTGACGATGACGGGCGGCTCGCCGAGCTTGCGGCGCAGCGTCATGACCGTCACGCGCACCACGTTGGTGAACGGGTCGGTGTTCTCGTCCCAGGCCTTCTCCAGCAGCTGCTCGGCCGAGACGACGGCGCCCTCGCTGCGCATCAGCACCTCCAGCACGGCGAACTCCTTGGGCGCGAGCTGGACCTCCTTGCCGTCGCGGAAGACCTCTCGGCGGTTGGGGTCGAGCTTGATGCCGGCGCGCTCCAGGACCGGCGGCAGGGGCACGCTCGTGCGGCGTCCCAGGGCGCGCACGCGCGCGATCAGCTCACTGAACGCGAACGGCTTGGGCAGATAGTCGTCGGCGCCGATCTCGAGGCCCTCGACCCGGTCGCTGACGTCGCCGGACGCGGTGAGCATGAGCACGCGCGTGGCCATGCCCAGCTCCACGATCTTGCGGCAGACGTCGTCGCCGTGCACGAGCGGGAGGTCGCGGTCGAGGACGACCACGTCGTAGTCGTTGACGCCGATGCGCTCCAGGGCGGCCGCACCGTCGTACACGACGTCGACGGCCATGGCCTCCCGGCGCAGTCCGGTGGCCACCGCATCGGCGAGCAGCTGCTCGTCCTCGACGACGAGTACGCGCACGTCGCTTGTCCTTCCTGTGTCCACTCGCGTAGCGCGCTGTGAGCGCCTGCGGGCAGGGGTGTCCGTGGGATGGTGACCCCCATCCTGCCCTTTTCGGCCATAAGTCGGCTGTAAGGCGGGGGGCGGACCGCGGGGATCCGGGCGTCGGCACGGGAATGCGAGATTTTCTCCTCCGGTTAGGTTTCCGTGGAAGGGAGCGGGGGGAGGACGGCTTTACACCCCGCGATCACGCTCTGCATGTGCCGCAACACCATGCGGTACTTCGCCCTCCGCTTCTGCAGAGCGGGCGTGGGTGTCCGGCACCGTCGCCGCCCGGCAGGGCAGCGCTGGGCACCTGCGAGAGACGTGATCGCCCCTCCCAGAATGGGCACACCCCCGTGCCACCGACCCACGACCCAGGACGAGGGGGCGCAGCATGGACGCATTCACCGCAGGACTTCTGCAGCGCATAAGGGCGACCGAGTCCGACCTGTCGCGGGCTCGTGACGAGGGCGACGACTTCCTCGCCGAGGTTGAGCAGGCCGAGCTCGATGACCTGCGCCGCCTCGCCGCCGAACACGGTGTGGAGGTCGGCGCGTCACGCGTCTGATCCGACGGGCCGAAAGCGCACACGGCAGGACCCCCGGCGAATCCAGCGCCGGGGGTCCTGTCGTCTCTCGTGACCGGGCGGGGCCGAATCCCCGGGCAGGCCGAGGAACACCTGAGGAAAGGATTCCGGTCAGTGGCGACGGGAGACGCGGAGGTACTGGACCGGCGGGCGCTCAACCGGGCGCTCCTCGCCCGGC
>NZ_JBFAET010000301.1:0-7317 GCF_040642095.1 Streptomyces sp. NPDC020362 | reverse complement strand
CGGCCCGCCGGATCGCCAGTACCTCGGCGTGGGCCGTGGGGTCGCCGGTGGCCTCGCGCTCGTTGTGCCCCGCCGGGCGGCCTCGCCGACGCCTGGCGCCGCGGGGACCAGCAGGTCATCCTCGACCTGTCCAAGGTCACCCTCGAGCGTGCGGGCCTGCGGCCCTGACGGTCAGGCGGGGCTGAGCGGATGTGCCGCCGTGGTGGAGCGCGGCGGCCAGGAGTGCGGAGAGAGGATGCCGAGAACGTAGGCGCGGGCCACCAGTGCCGGGCGGGTCGCGACTCCCAGGAGGTGCCGCAGGCGGCTCAGGTGGTAGTCGACGGTCTGCCGCGAGAGGTGCAGGGTTCCGGCGATGTCCGCATTGCTGTGCCCGGCGGCCAGCAGGGCAAGTATCCGCACCTGGGCGGCCGTCAGCGGTGGGTGCGCCTCGTAGCTCAGGCCGAGCCGGGTGATGACCGCCCAGACACCGGGCAGGTGCTCCGCGGCGTGGTGTACGGCGCTCAGGTGGATCCACGCTCGGCGCCGGCGGTCACCGTCGACGAGCACGACGCTGGTGCGCGCGCTTCTGCGTCGGCCCGCGATGAGGTCGTCCCAGATCCGGTGCAGCGCCGTCCGTTCGGGCGTCCGGGCCAGCAGCGTGTCGGCCGGCGATCCGACCAGGTCGCCCAGGCGGAGGTGCAGCAGCTCGGCGGCGACGGTGCCCGCGTCCCTGACCACGCCGTCCGCCGACAGGCGCAGGCAGGCCAGGCCACTGTGGTCCCGCAGCGCGCACAGGTCCGCCTCGGCCTGACGCCGCTGGTCCAGCGCACGGGTGTAGTCGGTGATGTCGACGTAGATGCCCGCCACGCAGCGCAGCGTGCCCCAGCGGACGGGGAAGCGGTAACCGGCCGCGTGCCCGTGAGAACCGTCCGAACGCCGGTAGACGAGCGTGTGCCGCACGGAGTGCCCGCCGGTGAGGACCTCTTCGTCGAGGGCGCGGAACCGCACCGCGTCATCGGGTCCGTCGATCTCGGCGAGATGCCGTCCGATCACGGTGTCGCGCGTGGTTCCGTACAGGTGGGCGTAGGCGTGGTTCGCCCACACATAGCGGCCGTCGGCGTCGCGGACGAACACCGCGGCCGGGCTCAGGTCGGTGAAGGACGCGTACGGCCCCGTCCCGGCCTCCGGGCCGCCCACCTCGACCGCGACTCCTCTGCTGCGGTCGGAGGGCGCGCCGCCGCCACGGGCCGGCCAGTTGACGTCGAACGTACGGCCCTCGAACCGCGCCTGGTAGGGGCCGTCGCCGGGTAACCGGGACGGGCCGCCGTGATCGGCGCACAGGGCCCGCAGGAAGCGACGGGCGGTGCGTTCGTCGGCGAAGGCGCCGCCTCCGCTGTCGACCAGTTCCGAGCCGTCGTCGGCTTCCCACCAGGACACCGGGAGGGGCGCCAGCAGCGTCTTGAAATCGGCCTCGTCCACGACTCGACTCCTTCAACGTTCCACGACATCACTTTGAGTAACACCTCATGCGTGTCCCGTAGGCACGTGCGGCATGCCAGGCGGTCCGGGACCCTTCCGGGGGCCGTGCGGGCACTCCCGGGCCACGCACTAACTCATCACGGGTCCTTCACATGACGTCAATCGCCGCCATCAGTCAGGCATTTGCCAGAGACGTCGACGGTTCGCACTCCCGGAAACGGGCAGCCGGGCTGCTTCGCTTGAAGCGAGACCGCAAAACGGTGGACGGACCGGCCGGCGCACCCGGCGCCACCGCTCCGCGCGTCGCGCGAACCGCCGCGCGCCGGAAAGAACTCGCCCGTGTGACAGAGGAGTTGGGATTTCGTGACGAAGGTGCTGTACGTGCATGCCAAGGGCGGTCCCCCGGTGGGCTACGCCCTGCCTCGGGTGGCCGCGAGGTCAGCCGTGCACCTGCTGGCACTCAGCGACCTGCCCGTCGGCATGGCGGCGGACCCGGCGGGGCTGTGCGCCTCGGTCGTCGCACGCGAGGACGCCGACGAACACGATCTGGTCGAACTCATCGCGTCCCGTGCCCGCGAGGTCGGCGCGGACGCCGTCATCACCTTCTCGGAGTACGCGGTGGTCGCGGTCGCCGAGGCCTCCCGGCTGCTCGGGCTGCGGGGCGCCGGGCCGGCCGCGGCCCTCGCCCGCGACAAGCGCCTGATGCGCGCGGCCTGGGAACACCGGGGCATACCCCAGCCCCGCTTCCGTGCCGTCGCGACGGCACAGGAACTGCACGCCGCGGCAGCCGAGTTGTCCTGTCCACTGCTTCTGAAGGCGGCCTGGAGCGCCGGCTCGACCGCACACCAGATCATCGAGGAGCCCGCGGACGTGCGGGACGCCTGGGAACGGTCGCGCGCGGTGATGACCGAATCGGCGCGGCTCGGGTACGCGGAACTCCATGTCGACGGCGCCGGCGAGGACTTCATCGTCGAGGAGATCGTCACCGGCTGTGCCGGGGCGTGGTTCGACGGACCGGGCTGGGGTGACTACGTCAGCGTCGAGGGCGTGGTCGTGGACGGTGTCTTCCGGCCGGTCTGTCTCAGCGGCCGGATGCCGACGGTGGCGCCGTTCACCGAACGGGCCGGCATCACCCCGGCCGCGGTCGGTACGGAGGCCCAGGCCCGGATCGTCGAGCTGGCCCGGCGGGCCGTGGAGGCGCTCGGGCTGGAGAACTGCGGCACCCACACGGAGATCAAGCTGGGGTCGGACGGCCGCATGTGGGTGATCGAGACGGCGGCGCGGTTCGGCGGCGCGATGACGGTGCCCCAGATCGAGGAGGTCTTCGGGCTCGACCTGGTCGCCCTGTTCACCGACCAGCTGCTCGGCAGGCCGTCCGGCTGGCCGTCACGGGCGCTGACGCCCGCGGACGCCGAGGGCGCGGCCGGGTCCCTCGTCGTCCTCGCCGTGGACGGCGCGGGCGCCCCGTGGCCACGCCGTCGTCTGTGGGACTCCGCGTCGGTGATCCGCTCCGCTCCGGTCGGCGCGGGCAGCACCCTGTCCGTCGTCCGCGAGAGTTCACTGCCGGACGGCACACCCGTGCCGGTCTACGATCCGGCCGCGGGCGCCAACACCATGGCGGGACTGTGCCTGCTGTCCGCCGACCGGCCGCAGAGCGTCGTCCGCGACTTCACCGCCCTGGTGGACGCACTGCCGCACATCCTGCCCACGGACGTCACCGAGGGGGTGCGGGCATGACCCTCGCCCTGGACGAGGCCGGCGCACCCGGCGCCGCGGGCGACCGCACCGTCGTCGGCGCCAACCTGTCGCTGCCCCTGTTCCGGACGCTGTCCGGAGTGCTTGCCGGACACCCGTACCTGAAGGTCGTGGTGGACCGCGCCGACAGCACCTGGCACCTGCTCGACACGCAGGTGCACCCCTTCCACGTCAACTACATCGCCACCCGCGTCCTCGGCATGACCCTGGACGAACTCGACGAGCGCCTGGACGCGTTCAACGCATCCGTGTACATGGCCCCCGAACGCCGATTCCTCCTCGGAGTGCTCTCCCTCCACACCGAAGAGGACGCGGACGGCACCGAGCGTCCCTTCCTGGTACTGGAGACCACCGAGGCGGACACCATGCAGGGCTCCCTGCTGGAGGAGTTCTACCTCTATGTGCGCGAGCGGGTGGACGGACGTCTGCCACTGCTGCTCAAGCCCGCCAACCACGGCCAGGAGCACGAACTGGCCTCGGTCGGCGAGGCGGACGTACCGCGCATCCTCAGCCACGAGCTGTTCGGCAACCGGCCCCGCACCTGCCTCAATCCCGGAGAGGCCGAGGGCCGGCTGCGCCACTTCCGCACCATGGCCGAGTACGAGGCAGCCGCCGCGGATCTCGGCTGGTCGGACATCGTCGCGATGCCCCGCCTCCCCGACGACGTGCCCAGGGTCGCCGGATTCGTCAACACCGCGCCCACCACTCCGCTTTCGCACACCAACGTGCTGGCCTCGGGCTGGGGCATCCCGAACGCGATCGTCCGCGACCTCGACGCCCTCGTGCGGCGCGACGGCCTGGACGGTGCCTGGGTGCGCTACCGGGTCCGTGAGGACTCCGTCACCCTGGAGCCGCTGCCCGGACCGCCGGCCCTGACGAGGCCCGCCTGGCACCAGCAGCGCATCCGCATCGGGGCCCCGCTGCTGCAGCAGGCCCCGGTCCTGCCTCTTGACCGGCTGCGGCGCACCGACCGCGACAGTTACGGAACCAAGGCGGCCAACCTCGGGGAACTGCACCACGTCCTGGACAGCCGCACCGCCGACCTGACGGTGTTCTACGCGAGCCCGCGTCCGCCGCGTCCCCATCTCCTCGGCCACCTCGGCACTCGCCTCGGCGAAGAGGGAGCCTCGCCGGAGCGACTGCGCGCCGCCGCGTCCGCATACGTGGCCGGTACCGTCCGTGCCCCCGAGGGCGTGGCGCTGCCGTTCCACCTCCACCACCTGTTCCTGACCTCCTCCCCCGCGCTCCAACAGGGCATCGGCAAGCTGAAGATGGCCCTGGAGCTGGAGGCGTTCGACGTCGTGGACCCGCTGTGCCTGACCCTCCAGCACCTCGTGCGCGGCACGCCGGTGCCGGACGAGGTGACACGGGCGATCACGGGAGCGGTGCCGGACCTGCTGTCCGACGGCCGCCGCATGGTGGTGCGCTCCTCCTCCAACGCCGAGGACCTGCCCGGCTTCTCCGCGGCGGGGATCTACGACTCGGTGACCACCGTGCGCGGGACGGAACAGCTCATGGACGCCGTGCGGCAGGTGTGGGCGTCACTGCTCTCGCCGCGCAGCGTGCGTCTGCGGCACCAGGCCGGCATCTCCCTGGACGACACCTACATGGGAGTGATCGTCCAGGAGTACGTGCCCGCTCACCTGGGCGGTGTGCTGGTGACCTGCAACCCGACCCGCCGGGAGGACTTCCGCAACGTCTACCTCAACTGCACGCCCGGTTCGCCCGAGCGGGTGGTGGACGGCACCGTCCTGCCGCAGCAGTACCTGTACAACACCGTCGAGGGCGGCGGGCGTACGGTCGACATCGGCTCCGCGGGCAAGGACCTCCCCTCGGACACCCGCTCGGCCCTCGCCCGGCTCGCCTTCACCGGACGCCTGTTGCAGTCCCATTTCAGCGCGGACGACGCCGACGACGCGCTGGACATCGAGTGGCTGATGACGGACCAAGGGGCGTTCCACGTGGTCCAGATCCGCCCCTACGCCCGGTGAGGCGCCGCATGCCCGCTCTGTGGCACCGGCGTGCGCGGCCGGTCTCCTCCCCGGTCGCCCGGCGCATCATCCGCCTCAACAACGGGTTCCAGCTGCTGTTCAACCTGCTGTGGTGGATGCCTGTCTTCTATGCCTACCAGCGCGACGCCGGTCTGTCCGACAGCCAGATCTTCGGCATCCAGAGCATCTACTACATGGCGTTCTGCCTGTTCGAGATACCGACGGGTGTCGTCGCCGACCGCATCGGCGCCCTCAACTGCCTGCGCGCGGGCGCGGTCGTCATGACGGCGGCGAACATGGCGCCGGTGCTGGCCCCCTCGTACACCGGCTTCCTCGTGCACTTCCTCGCCATAGCGGCAGGGCGCTCCCTGACATCGGGCGCGGCGAGCGCCTACCTCTACGACGGTCTGCGCGCCGAGGGCGCCGATGCCCACTACCTGAGGGCCGAGGGCACCGCGCGGTCCCTCGGCCTGGCCGCCAAGGTGGTCTGCTGGCCGCTCGTCGGCCCCCTGATGGCACTGGCTCCGCAGACCCCGTACGTGCTCAGCGCGGCGAGCGCGGCCGGGTCCCTGGGGTGTGCGCTCGCGCTGCCGCGCCTCGCCCAGCAGGGTGGGGACACCCGGCCGGGCACGCCCGGGCGGCGTAGCGGAACCCTCCTTCGTGACACCGGTACCGCTCTGCGTGCCCTGCGCGCATCGCCCTGGCTGCCACTGCTCATGCTGCAGGGCGTGGCGGTGTTCACGCTGTCGCGCATCTGCCAGGTCAACCTCTTCCAGCCGATCCTCCTGGAACACGGGATCGGGGAGAACACGCACGGCACGGTGCTCGCTGCCATGACGGTGGCCGAAGCGGTGGCCTCGGCCCGTCCCCAGTGGCTGAGCCGCCGGGTGTCGCCGGCCCTGTGGGTGTCCCTGCTGAGCGTGGCGCTCGCCGCGGCACTCGCGGGCACGGTCCTCGGCGGTCCCTGGTTCGTGGTGGCGCTGCTGTGCGCGTTCGCCGCGATCACCGGGTTCGTCTATCCCGTGCAGCGCAAGCTTGTGAACGACGCCATCCCGGCGGACGCGCCGCGGGCCACGCTGCTGTCGGTGGAGAGCATCGTCGACCGCGGCGTGTGCGCGCTGGCCGCGGTCGCCGCCGGAGCGTACCTGGCGGCCGGACGCCTCGACGCTCTGCTGTGGCAGAGCGCCGCGGTGACCTGCGTGCTGATACCGGTCCTGCATCTCGCGCTGCACCGGCCGGGTCCGGCAGTCCGGCCTGGACGGCGTGCGGCACACGTACGCCCTCATGAGGCGGGCCTCAGTCCTGCCCCCGGCCGTGACCGGGAGGCCCGGGGCGCGGCCGGGGAAGGACTGAGGAGACCGGACGAGGCCCGACCGGGGACGGCGGACCAGCCGGTGTCCCTGCCGGTCGACGAAGGCCTCGCGCCACATCCGTGAACGGCGGGCCGGACGAGCGGGATCAGCGGCCGAGCGCGCGCAGTACGGCGCCTGCCATGGCGCGTTCACCCGTGGCGTTCGGATGGAGCGGCAGTGTGGGCGAGGTCGGCAGCAGCCCTTCTGTCCAGGGAGACGAGGAGCAGCTGTCGTGGCCGCGGGTCGGGGTGAGGGTGTCCACATACGTGGCATTGCCCGCGTGGGCGGTGGCGGCGACGGTGTCGTTGAGTTCGCCGAGGACGGCGCGCAGAAACGCGATGTCCCCCATGGTGACCGGCATCCTGCCGAGACACTGCTCGGGGTCGTCGGGGAGCACCGCCGGATAGCCGACGACCAGCACCCTGGCTTGTGGGGCACGCGCATGGATCAGCTGGAGGGCACTGCCGAGCTGTGCCGCGGCGGAGTCCAGCCGAGTGCTGAGGGTGTTCCTGTAGTGGTCGCGGCAGGGCGTACCGAGGGGACTGGTCACGGAGAGGGCGGAGCAGGTGGCGGCGACGTCGCCGAATCCGAAGTCCGAGGTGCCGAGGTTGTCGCCCGCGATGGTGAGCGTGACCAGGCTGGTGTCGGATGTGACGGCGTCGAGCTGGGGGGTGTTGACGACGACGCCGGCGTCGCGCGACCGCGCTGGGCACGGCCCTGGGCGGCGCGCTGCTCGCCCTCGCCGTCACCGTCGGGCGCAG
>NZ_JBFAET010000300.1:0-7508 GCF_040642095.1 Streptomyces sp. NPDC020362 | reverse complement strand
CGGAGGCCGGGGGCACCCGCTTCGTGCTCGGGCCGCCCACGGACCCGCGACCCCTGCCGCCTGCCCCGAGTCGCGCAGCCGTGGGCGCCGGGGGCCGGTCGGCGACGAGGGCCGCCTCGGATGTGATCCACTGCAAGGTGTCCATCCGTCGTGTTCTCCTGAGGAAGCCCCGTTGAACTTCTGGTCGATCTACCAGCACGGCTTCGCACGCATCGCCGCGTGTACCGGCCACTCCGCCATCGCCGACCCGCATGCCAACGCCGAAGCCGTCCTGCGCCAGGCGCGCCGGTGCGCCGAGGACGGGGTCGCCGTCGCCGTCTTCCCCGAGCTGGGCCTGACCGGCTACTCGATCGAGGACCTCCTGCTGCAGGACGCGGTCCTCGACCAGGTCGAGGAGGCGCTCCAGACCGTCGTGGCCGGGTCGGCGGAGCTGCTGCCCGTGCTGGTCGTCGGCGCCCCGCTGCGCCATCGCCACCGGATCTACAACTGCGCGGTGATCGTGCACCGGGGCCGGATCCTCGGCGTCGCGCCCAAGTCCTACCCGCCGAACTACCGCGAGTTCTACGAGCGGCGGCAGATCGCCTCGGGCGAGGACGAACGCGGCGGCACGATCCGGGTGGCCGGCACGACCGTCCCGTTCGGCGTGGACCTGCTCTTCGAGGCGGAGGACGTCGCGGGCCTCGTGCTGCACGCCGAGATCTGCGAGGACATGTGGGTCCCGGTACCCCCGAGCGCGGAGGCGGCCCTGGCCGGCGCGACCGTGCTCGCCAACCTCTCGGGCAGCCCGATCACGGTGGGCCGCGCCGAGGACCGCCGGCTGCTGTGCCGCTCGGCGTCCGCGCGCTGCCTGGCCGCGTACGTCTACGCGGCGGCCGGACTGGGCGAGTCGAGCACCGACCTGTCCTGGGACGGCCAGACCATGATCTACGAGAACGGTGTGCTGCTGGCCGAGACCGAGCGGTTCCCGCTCGACGACCAGATCGCGACGGCCGACGTGGATCTCGACCTGCTGCGCCAGGAACGCCAGCGGATGGGCTCGTTCGACGACAACCGCCGCACCCACGCGGCCCGGACCGGCGGCTTCCGCCGGGTTCCGTTCCGGCTGGATCCGCCGACCGCCGACCTCGGGCTGCGGCGCCGCGTCGAACGCTTCCCGTTCGTGCCCGCCGACCCCGACCGCCTCGCCCTGGACTGCTACGAGGCGTACAACATCCAGGTCGCGGCCCTGCAACAGCGGCTGGCGGCGATCGGCGGCCCGAAGGTCGTCATCGGCGTGTCCGGCGGCCTCGACTCCACGCACGCGCTGATCGTCGCCGCCCGGGCGATGGACCGCGCGGGCCGTCCGCGCAGCGACATCCTGGCCTTCACCCTGCCCGGCTTCGCCACCAGCGACCACACCAGGGACAACGCCCACCAGCTGATGCGCGCCCTCGGCGTCACCGCGGCCGAGCTGGACATCTCGCCCACCGCACGCCTCATGCTGCAGGAGATGGGCCACCCGTTCGCCTCCGGCGAGCCGGTCTACGACGTCACCTTCGAGAACGTGCAGGCCGGGCTGCGCACCGACTACCTCTTCCGGCTGGCCAACCAGCGCGGGGGCATCGTGCTCGGCACCGGCGACCTCTCGGAACTGGCACTCGGCTGGTGCACCTACGGCGTGGGCGACCAGATGAGCCACTACAACGTCAACTCCGGGGTGCCGAAGACGCTGATCCAGCACCTGATCCGCTGGGTCGTCAGCAGCGGCCAGGTCGACGAGGGCACCGGCCGCACGCTCGCCGCCATCCTCGACACGGAGATCAGCCCGGAGCTGGTGCCCGGCGAGGAACTGCAGTCCACCGAGTCGAAGATCGGCCCCTACGCGCTGCACGACTTCACCCTCTTCCACGTGCTGCGCCACGGATTCAGGCCGTCGAAGATCGCCTTCCTGGCCTGGCACGCCTGGCACGACCGGGACGCCGGCGCCTGGCCCCCGGGCTTCCCCGAGTCCGAGCGGATGGCGTACGACCTGCCCGAGATCCGGCGCTGGCTGGAGGTCTTCTGCCGCCGCTTCTTCGCGTTCGCGCAGTTCAAGCGCTCGGCCATGCCGAACGGCCCCAAGGTCTCGGCCGGCGGCTCCCTCTCGCCGCGCGGCGACTGGCGCGCCCCGTCGGACAGCACGGCACGGGCCTGGCTGCGCGACCTCGCCCGCTTCGACACCCCGGACGAGGAGAGCCGGCCGCTCCGCCCGTGAGTTTTCGGCACCGGAGACGGGAACGAGGGAAGAATTCCTCGTCCCTTCCCCTCTGGTTGGAGTTCGCCCTTCTCACGCTCGCACGCTGGCCCCTGACCGGCCCGCCCGGGGCCGGTGCGTGCCGAGTGCGAGAGGAACCCCATGACCACGGAACGCGTGCTGCCCGCCGAGGCCCACCGATGGCGCTGGCCCGCCCTGACCGCCCTGCTGCTCGGCGAGGCGATGAACCTGCTGGACGCGACCGTCGTCCAGGTCGCCGCGCCCGCCGTCCACGCCGATCTGGGCGGCCCGGTCTCCGACGTGCAGTGGTTCGGCACCGCCTACACCCTGCCGTTCGCGGTGCTGCTCATCACCGGCGGCCGCCTCGGCGACCTCGCCGGCCGGCGCCGCCTGTTCGTCCTCGGGGTCGCGGCCTTCACGGCAGCCTCGGTGGCCTGCGCCCTGGCACCCACGGCGGGCCTGCTGATCGCCTTCCGGGCGGTGCAGGGCGCGGCGGCGGCCCTGATCATTCCGCAGACCATCGGGCTGATCAAGGCGATGTTCTCGGGGGAGGAGACGGCGAAGGCGCTGGGCAGCATCGGCCCCGTCATGGGCCTCGCCGCCGTCTGCGGACCGGTCCTCGGAGGTGTGCTCACCCACGCCGATCTGTTCGGCTCCTCCTGGCGGGCCGCGTTCCTCGTCAATGTGCCCGTGTCCGCGGTGGTCCTCGCCCTCGCCCCGCTGCTCCCGGAGGACCGGGCACCGATCCGGCCGGTCCTCGACTGGCCGGGCACGGCAGTGGCGGCGACCGGCACCGGGCTCGTCGTGTACCCCCTCATCGGAGCCGATGTCACCCGACTCTCCATGGAGCGGTGGGCGTTGCTGCTCGCCGGGCTTCTCGCCCTCGCCGTGTTCGCACGGCACCAGCGGCGCTCGGCCCGGCCCCTGCTGGAGCCCGGCCTCTTCAGCCACCGGGGCTTTCCCGCCGCCCTGGTCGCCTCGACCGCCTTCTTCGCGGTGACCAACGGAATGACCACGGTGGTCGTCCTCCAGCTCCAGCTCGGCGCACACACCGGCGTGCTGGCGGCGGGCCTGAGCCTGACCCCGTGGTCGGCCGGTCTCGCGGTCGCGTCCTGGCTCGCGGGCGCCCGTCTGGTACGACGGTACGGACGCCGGGTGATGCCGTACGGGCTCGGCACACTCCTCGCCGGCCTGCTCGCCGCCGTCGGGGCCTACCGTACGGCCGCCCCCGGTCACTACCCGGCCGCGCTGCTGCCCGGCCTCGCCCTGATCGGCCTCGGCGCCGGCCTGTTCACGCCCGCCTTCTTCACGCTCGCCCTGCACCCGCTGCGCCCCCGGGAGATCGGCTCGGCGGCCGGGCTGCTCAACGCGGTCCAGCAGCTCGGGGCCACGGTCGGGGTGGCGGTGCTCGGCAGTGTGTACCTCGCCGGCGCGGGGACCAAAGGCCCGGGCTCGGCGCCGCACGCGGCCGAGGCCGCGTGCTGGGTGGCGATGGGGCTCGTGGGGGTGTGCGCGGCCGCGAGCGTCCGAGTGGGCGCTCCGACCTGCCGTAGCGGACCCGCTGTCGAGGACCTGCCGTAGCGGACCCCCTGCAGCGGACCTGCCGTAGTAGACCCGCAGGAGCGGACCCGCAGTACGTCCGCCCCGGACCGAGCGACGGAAGACCTGCTCGCCCTGCTCACCGGCAGGGCATGACGGCGGCGGCGTCGGCGTCACGGGCAGGGCGCGACGCCGGGGGTGACGGCCTCACCGGCTGGGCGCGACGCCGGCGGTGTCAGCCTCAGGGGCAGGGCATACCGGTGGTGTCAGCCTCAGCGGCAGGGGCCCAGCACCGGCGGTCTCCGTCTGACCGGCGGGCAGGGAAGGCGGCGGTGTCAGACGGATGCGCGGCGCAGCCGGGGCAGGTCCGTCAGCGACGGGCTGGCAGCCTTCAGGGTGCGCAGTACGGGGCTCGTCTCCAGCGTCCGGACCGCCCGCAGCGCGCCGAGCCGCCGGGTGAGATAGCGGTGCAGGTCCGCCGGGTCGCGGCAGAGCGCCTGGGCGACCAGGTTCGTGGGCCCGGTGGTCGCCGCCACGAAGGCCAGCTCGTCGTGGCCGGACAGGGCGAGGGCCACCTCCTCCAGGTCGGCCGGGCGCACCGACAGCCACAGCAGCGCCCGGGCGCGCACCCCGAACAGCCCGGCGTCGACCTCCACATCGAAGAACAGTGCGCCCGCCGCCCGCAGTTCGGCCAGCCGCCGGGCCACGGTGGCGGGCGACCAGCCGGTTGCCCGCGCCAGATCGCCCTGGCCCAGCCGGCCGTCCTTCTCCAGCGCGGCCAGCAACTCGGCATCGCCCGGCTCGGGTTGTCGTACCCCCTCCGTGGTGATCCGGTACGCCAGCGCCGCCTGCTGCTCCTCGTCCAGCGCCCGGGCGCTGCGCCGCCAGTTCGCCGGACCGCCCAGATAGGTGTGCAGCAGGCAGTGGGCGGACACGGCGGTGATGCCGCCGGTGCGGGGGATGTCCCGCAGCAGGAGGGAGTCGGGGGAGGCGTCCGAGGCCGGGGCGTGGATCACCGCGGTGATCTCGGTCCCGCCCGAGGTGAGCTTCACCCACGAGGTGTCCGGCCGCCGCACCAGTGCGGCGGCGATGTCCTGCGCGGACCGGGCCGTCGCGGTGAGCCGCACCAGCCACTGGGTACGGCCCGCCCGGTGCGGGTCGGCCAGGCCCACCACCCGCAGCCCGGCCTCGGTGCGCAGCCTGCGGTAACGACGGGCGACGGTCTGCGCCGACACACCGAGGACCGCCGCGATCCTGCTGAACGGCGCCCGGCCGTCGACGTGCAGGGCGTGGATGAGGGCACGGTCGAGGTCGTCGAGCATGCCCCCATCCTCCCCGTCCCGGCGGACCCCGGTGGATCAGAGGTCGAACTCGTGCGGCGGCAGGTCGAGCGTGTAGCAGGCCTCGCGGACCACGGCCTGCTCGGTCTTGTCGAAGTCGCCGTCCGCACCGCCGATGACGATGCCGATCTGCACGACGGCGCGCGCCTCGGCGGGCTTCTTCTTCGCCTTGGAGATCTCCTGGAGCACGCTCACCTTGCCGAAGTCGAAGTCGGTGGTCAGCCTGTTCAGGTTCTCCTCGAAGCGGCGCCTGAGGTCGTCGGCCGGGAAGTTCTGCAGTACCTCGTTCGTGGCGATGAGCTGGGCCACCCGCTGCCGCTCCGCCGGGTCGATGGTGCCGTCGGCGGCGGCGACGAGCGCGCACATCGCCATGCTCGCGTCGCGGAAGGCACCGCTCTTCAGGTCGTTCTTCTTCGACACCAACTGGGTCTGCATCTGCGACGCCGACTCCTTGATGCGGTCCCACAGGGCCATGCGAACTCCTCGTATCCACGCTCGGTTGCTTCGACAGGAACGTCTGCAGCAACGCTTGCCGCAACTTCTACAACGACGTAGAAACTGATGGGCCGGTCGATAAGTTCCGACGACCGGGACCGGATGAGGAGTTCCCGGGCAATCCGTTCGGGGGAGGGCGTGGGGTGCCGGTGCCGGTGCCGGTGCCGGTGGCGGTGACGTACCGGCCTGTCCGGCCGGTCCCCGGCCCGCCCCTCAGGCCGGTTTCCCCGCCCCTTCCTCCAGGCCCTGCGCCGTGGCCCGGGCCTGCCTGCGGCGCTTGCGGCGGCTCACGCGGGGCTCCTGGTCGGGGAGCCAGCCGAAGGCGAGGCAGCTGCCGGTGGCGCCGAGGAGGAGGCCGATGAAGAAGCCGCCCAGGTTCGAGGTGAGCCAGGTGCCCAGGGAGACCAGGATGCCGGTGAGGGAGTAGAAGAGCCGCTGGCCGGGGTTGAAGAGGATCAGCAGGCCCAGCAGCACCATCAGGGTCGGCAGCAGATATCCGGCCAGGCCCTGCATACCGATGTGCATCACGACCTTCATCGAGGCCTTCTCGGTGAACAGGATCTCGCCGCCGCCCAGGGCCAGCAGCAGCCCGCCCCAGAAAGGCCGGCGGGCCCGCCATCCGCGGAAGGCGGGCCCCAGGGGGCGACGTGGACGCTCCGGCATCGGATCAGCAGCCGGAGTCGCTGAAGCGGAGCCTGAGCCCGGGCAGCTTGAAGACGCCTGCCGTGGTGGCGTAGTTGGTCTGCCGCAGGTTGCCGATGTGCACGGTGTCGGCCTGCTGGCTGAAGACACCGATCGAGCCCTTCGCGTTCGCCTTGTTCAGGGTGCTGGCGTCGTTGCCGATCTCGATGTTGTTGAACGCCGCGTCACCCGACAGCTGGGTGGAGTCGGTGGTGAGGTCGCTCGCGGTCACCTTCTGGTCGCCGCTGCCCGCGGTGATCAGCAGGTTGGTGCCGCCGAGGTCCACGCTCTGGCACAGCTTGGTGAGCGTGGCGTTCTTGATCGCGGAGGTGACGACGAGCACCTGCCCGCCGGTGTCCCCGGCGTTCGGGCTGCCGTCCGCCATGTTGTCGAGCCCGCCGAACTGCTCGAAGCCGGTGCCGTTGAGCTCCGTCGCCGTGACCGTGAACGGCATGCCCGAGATCGCGAACTGGACACCCAGCGCCCCTTGTGCGGTGAGGATCGCGAGGCCCGCGGCTACCACGGTGGCGGGCACCGCCATGACCGCGGCCCTGCGCAGCCGGACCCGCCCTCGTCTCTCACCGCCGTCGGCGGTCCCGGATGCGGCTGATGCGTCGGAAAGTGAACCGCTTTCTGGGTTCTCGGGGGTGTTGTCGGCGGACGAAAAGTCCGGGGACGAGGCCATGTCTGCTCCCATGGGCATAGATCAAATGCGGGTTGGGCTTCAGTGGCGCGTTGTCCTGGCGCGGACAGCGGCTGCCGCGCGAGACTCCTCGCACTCCCGGCGGATGCAAGGGCTTTCTCACTACGCGGCAGTAGCCTGCGAGGAAGTTACCGCCGGTTACTTTGGGGGGTCAAGGGAGTTGTGAAAAAAGGGTGTTGGATGTGCGCGGGCACCGGCGAAGCCGCCCCGGGAGAGGTATGGGACGACGTGCCGGCAACGTCAACTCCCTTGCTGCTGCTTGACGTTGATGGTTGAGCGGGTCTACAACTCTCCCTGGTCTCCCTCGGATCCGTGGCGCCGGATCCGCCGAGCGGCAGCGCCGCTTCCCGGCCTTTCCCAGTAACCGCTCTGCAGCAGCGCGGCATCGGCACGGTCGCCCACCCCTCGGCCTGTGCCCGGCCGCTTCCTGTCCGGCCCGGCCGGAGGCCTTTCCCCCGAGGTCTTCGGCCGGTGCCCGCAGGTCGCCGCTGCCGGTCCGTCACGTACGGAGAAGGCG
>NZ_JBFAET010000299.1:0-7621 GCF_040642095.1 Streptomyces sp. NPDC020362 | reverse complement strand
CACGCAGCACCCGGCAGCGTGCCGGCGGATCCGCCGGCACCGGGTCGATGGCCAGCCGGTGCAGTGCCCGGAGAAACGCGGCCGGCGCCTTGCCGGAGCCGGTCGGCGCGACTACCAGCGCGTGCTGGCCGGCGGCGACGGCCTGCAAGGCGCCGCGCTACGCCTCGGTGGGCGCGACGAACCCGCCTGTGACCCACGCCCTGGTCACCGACGAGAACGGCTCCAGCGCGCCGTCGCTCACCGCGCACCCGTTCTCGCCTGTCCCACCGACGGTTTCCGGCTCGCTGATCAGTCGGTTCACCGGCGGAGCCGGGGCGCGAGCACCGTGCGCACGGCCTTGGCCACGTTGCTCGCGGCGGATCCGCCCTCGTCTTCGGGTTCCGGTTCCAGCATGCGCTGGATCTGCAGCAGCAGCTGGTTGGTCGACCGCCAGAGCGGTACGAACATGCCGGCGACCGGCCCGACGCCCTGGATCGGGCCGCCGGACAGCTCGGTGACCTTCCTGGCGACCGTGACCGTTGTCGGGTCCCGCAGGATCAGGTGCACCTCATCGTCGACCAGCCGGATTTCCATCTTGCGCGCGGCGGCCTCCTCCGGGTTCGCGTCCGTGGTCGTCTCCGGATCCAGTTCGTCGATCTTGGCGGCGACCGCGTCCGGGTCGACCCCGAGTTCGCGCAGCACCCTGGCCGCCATGCTGTTCTCCGCCCGCAGCATCGCCTCAAGCAGGTGATGGCTGCCGACCGGTGCACCACCGGCCAGCGCACTGGCGGTGGACACGGTGTCCTCGGTGGCAGGCGTGCCGGCCGGCCATGGGCCGGCCGCGACGTCCTGCGATCCCTCCAATGAGGCCAGCACCGCGGCACGGATCTTGCTGACCGGATTGATCCGCTCGGCAAGCACCCGCGCGCCGACGCCCTCACCTTCCCTGACCAGGGCAAGCAGGATGTGTTCCGTACCGATGTAGGTGTGGTGCAGCTCCAGCGCCTCGCGCAGGGCGAGGTCCAGCGTCTTCTTCGCGCTCGGCGCGAACGGGATATGGCCGCTCAGCTCCTGCATGCCGGGCTTGACCACCGCGGCGATATCGACCTGTGCCGTCTCCTTGTCGTACCCGAGCTGGTGCAGAACTTTCGCCGCCATGCCGTCGGGCGCGTCGAACAGCCCCAACAGGATGTGCTCCGTGCCGATGTAGTTGTGCTTGAGCAGCCTCGCCTCCTCCTGAGCCGTGACGACCACCTTGCGGGCTTTCACCGTGAACCTTTCAAATGGCATGGTTCCATGGTCTCAACCATGTCAATACACTGCTATTGATAGGGTCACCATGCTGAAGGGAGGGTGTGATGGAGACACCGTCGGACTGGGAGGACCGGCTCGCGCGCTGGCAGAATGAGCTGGAGCTGTTCGAACAGCTGGACGAGACACCCTGGGTCACGCTGGCCAAGGCGGAAGCCGAGACCGGCGTTTCCCGCTCGGCCCTGCGGTCCTGGTACCGCAATGGCGAGATCCAGTCCCGGCTGGTGGACGGCCCGAACGGGCCGCAGCGCCTGGTCCAGCTGGACGCGGTGATCGAGCGCGCCGCCGCGTCACCGCGCATTCAGCGCAGGGCGGAACGGGAAGTCGGCCTGGAAGCCCAAGTCACCCTGCTACGGCACCGGGTTGACCAGCTTGAGCTGCGGCTGGCCGCGCTGGAGCGGAAGTGACCGGCACGAGCAGCACCGTGCCATCGGCCCGGAACGGCGCCACCGTCTCCGGATCCGCCTGCTCAACCACGACCAGGGTGCACGGCCGGTCCGGCGGTGCACAGTGAGGGAACGCGCTGGCACCGAGCTTGGAGTGCTCGACCCGCACCACCGCGGTCCGTGTCGCGTACAGCATCACGTGTTTCAGCTCCGCCTGCTCCAGCGTCGGCACACAAGGGCCACTATGGCCGACCACCTGCGCCACGTGCGCAACCTGGACAACGGATACGTCGGCGTCGCCTTCCTGGTGGACGACGGGATGGAGATCAGCTGCAGCGGCAGCACGGTGATCTGATGTCAGGGATGCCGCACACCCTGTCATGCCGCTGAGCGAGCGTTCGCGGAGGCGTCGAACGGCGCCTCGCCACTCGTCACCGCTGCCGCACACTTCCGATGCAGAAGGGTTCTGGACCACGACGCACTACCAGCTGCCGGGCGAGTGGACATGCTGGTCGTGCGGCGCCGTCAACGTCACCCCTGACGAGTAGGCAGGCGTCTGACAGACATGGCCAAGACTCAGTTCCTGCGCCTGGCCAGGCACACGGCTGACTGGGCCCTGCGTCCGGCTGCACTGGTACCGGTACTGCTCCCCTGCTCGGGCATTGGTCAGGATCGCTGGTCGCGGCTGCCTGTGCCGCTGCGTCAGTCCTGCTCCCGCCGTCGGCCCCGACGCCCCCGGCCGCCGGTGCCGTAGTACCCCGGTACTACCCACCCGCCACTGTTCAGCCCCCGGTACCACCTGATCCGGCAGATCGCGGACTTAGCGTGACGGAGGAGGCGTCAGGCGTTTCGGGCGCCGGAGTCCGAAAGAGAGAACCCAATGATCGAGGCACAGCAGCTCACCAAGAGGTACGGCGAGAAGACAGCCGTCGACGGGCTGGACTTCACCGTGAAGCCGGGCACGGTGACCGGCTTCCTGGGGCCCAACGGTGCGGGAAAGTCCACGACGATGCGCATGATCGTCGGGTTGGACGCGCCGACGCGCGGCTCCGTCACCGTGAACGGACAGCGCTATGCCCGGCACGAGGCGCCGCTGCAGGAGGTGGGGGCGCTGCTGGAGGCGAAGTCGATCCACCCGGGCCGCTCGGCCTACAACCACCTGCGGGCGCTCGCGCTGACCCATGGCATTCCGCACCGTCGGGTCGACGAGGTTGTCGAACTGGCCGGTCTCGGCAGCGTCGCGAAGAAGCGGGCCGGTGCCTTCTCCCTCGGCATGGGCCAGCGGCTCGGCATCGCGGCCGCCCTGCTCGGCGATCCGCAGACGGTGATGCTGGACGAGCCGGTCAACGGACTGGACCCCGAGGGCGTCCTCTGGATCCGGAACCTCCTCACCTCCCTCGCGGCCGAGGGACGCACGGTCTTCGTCTCCTCGCATCTGATGAGCGAGGTATCACTGGTGGCGGATCACCTGATCATCGTCGGGCGTGGCCGGCTGCTGGCCGACACGACCGTGCAGGACCTGGTGCGCGAGGCGGGCGGCGACACCGTGAAGGTGGCGACGCAGGACCCGACGCGGCTGCGGGAGGTGCTGGCCGGGCCTGGCGTGGAGATCACCGGCCGCATCGGCTCCGAGGAACTGCAGGTGACCGGGTTGTCCGCCCGCGAGATCGGACTGAAGGCGGCCGAGCACCGGATCCCGCTGTTCGAGCTGACCACGAAGGCGGTGTCGCTGGAGGAGGCATTCATGGAACTGACCAGGGACGCCGTGGAGTACCACGGCTCCACGACCGGCACCGAGACCTCCGGGAGCGCGGCATGAGCACTCTCACGGCAACCCCTGAGACCCCCGAGACCGTTCCGGCCGCTCAGGCCCGGCCCGCCTACCGGGTGACCGGCCGACGCGTGCTGTCCTCGGAGTGGGCCAAGCTCTGGTCCCTGCGCTCCACCTGGATCACCCTCGGCCTGGGCCTGCTGTTCCTCGTCGCCTTCGGCGTCATCGCCGCGAGCCACTACAAGTCCAATCTCGACTCCGGTCGGCACATGGACCGCGACTTCGCCTCCGCGACGGCCGTGAGCCTGTCCCTCTTCGGCACGAACTTCGCCCAGCTCGCCCTCGGCGTGCTCGGCGTGCTGGTCACGGCGGGCGAGTACTCCACCGGCATGATCCGCTCGACCCTGGCGGCCGTACCGCGCAGGCTGCCCGTGCTGTGGTCCAAGGCGGCGGTGTACGGACTGGTTGCCCTGGTGGTCGCCACCGTCGGCGCGTTCATCGCCTTCCTCGTCGGCAGCCAGATCGTGTCCGGCACGCCCGCCGCCATGGGCCTCGGTCACGCGGGTGTCATCCGCAGTCTGCTCGGGGCCGGGCTCTACCTGGGCCTGGTCGGCGTGATCGGCGCCGCGCTGGGCGCGCTACTGCGGTCGGTGGCCGGCGGCATCTCGGTGCTCGTCGCCGCCCTCATGCTCGTACCCGGGCTGATCTCCTTGCTGCCCAGCTCGTGGCAGGGAAACATCGACCCCTACCTCCCCAGCCACGCGGGTGAGTCGATCTTCGCGCTGACCCATGACTCGACCACCCTGTCGCCCTCCGCCGGACTTCTGGTCTTCCTCGGCTGGACGGTTCTGGCGCTGGCAGGGGCGGCGTACCGGCTGCTGCGCAGCGACGTCTGAGCGGCAGCCGCCCGCATCATGGTCTCGTGACCTCCATGACCACCGAAGATCTCAGCGGGATGGGGCCGCTGGTCGCCCGGCTCGGCCGGGCCGGCCAGCGGCTCCGGCACGCCGACCAGGCCCGTCCGTGGGTGCTCGACACCGCGGTGGTGGTCCTGGTCTTCCTGCTGTTCTGCTTGCCGGACCTGCTGCACGCGCTCGGCGCGATCGACGGGGACGACGACGGCCCGCGCCGCTTCCGCCTGGCGTTCACCCGGCTGCCCGTTGCGGGCATGCTGGCCCTGCAGGCCGGGCTGGTGCTGCCGCTGCTGTGGCGACGCCGGGCACCCGCCGCCGCCTTCGGCGCCGTCACGGCCGTGTTCGTTCTCCAGTGGTCGCTCGGCGCCGCACTCCGCGCGGACGTTGCCCTCTTCGTCGCCCTGTACAGCCTGGCCCTGCACGGCCGGCTACGACAGCTTCCCTGGGCCTGTGCGGTCACAGCGGGTGCGCTGAGCCTGGTCGCGGCGCGGGTGTCGGCGGCGATGTCGGTCTGGGACGCGCTGTTCTTCCTGCTCAGCACAGCGACCGCGGCACTCGCGCTCGGTCTGATGATCCGCATCCGACGGGCTCAGCTGGCCGGGCTGCGGGACCGGGCCGCACGGCTGGAGATCGAACGCGACCAGCGCGGCAGACTTGCCGTCGCCGCCGAACGGGCACGAGTGGCCCGCGAGATGCACGACATCGTCGGCCACAACCTGTCCGTGATCATCACGCTCGCCGACGCGGGTGCCTACGCCTCTGCCGTCGCCCCGGAGCGGGGAAAGGAGGCGCTGCACCTCATCGGGGACACCGGTCGCCAGGCCCTGAGCGAACTGCGGCGGGTACTCGGCGTACTGCGCGAGGCGGACGGTCCGCCGGCCGAGCCCGAGCTGAGCCCGCAGCCCGGTGTCGCGGACATCGACGCGCTGTGCGAGGGCGTCCGTGCCGCCGGCCTGGAGGTCGTCTACCGTACGGCCGGTGACGTCGACGCCCTCGACAGCGGGGTACAGCTGACGGTCTACCGCATCGTGCAGGAGGCCCTGACGAACACCCTGAAACACGCCGGCGCGGGCGCCCGTGCGAACCTGGCGGTCGTCGTTGAAGACGCACGGCTGACCATCACCGTCCAGGACTCCGGCCCACCTGCACCGGCCGACCGTCCCCACACGGCGAACGAGGAAGGACACGGCTTGGTGGGCATGCGAGAACGAGCAGCTCTCTATGGCGGACACGTCACCTCGGGACCTGCGGGCCCGGGATGGACGGTGCGCGCCACCCTCGACCTCGCTCCCCAGGGCGGTGGCCGGTGACGACCGTGCTCGTCGTGGACGACCAGCCGCTCCAGCGGTACGGCTTTCGCATGCTTCTGGACTCCGTTCCCGAGACGGAGGTGGTCGGGGAGGCGGCGCACGGAGCCGAAGCAGTGCGCAAGGCCGCCGAACTCCGCCCGGACGTCGTCCTGATGGACGTACGCATGCCGGGCATGGACGGCATCGAGGCCACACGCCGGATCGTCGCCTCCGGAGACCGCTCCCGCGTCCTCGTCCTGACCACCTTCGACCTCGACGAGTACGTGTATGCGGCCCTGCGCGCCGGCGCCAGCGGCTTCCTCCTCAAGGACGCCCGCCCCGAGGAACTCCTCGCCGGCATCCGCGCCGTGGCCGTCGGCGACGCGGTGATCGCGCCCGCGCTCACCCGCCGCCTGCTGCACGAATTCGCCCGGCTCGTACCACCCGGCGGCAGCGGCTCCGCCGAGGATCCGCGCCTGAGTACCCTCACCGACCGCGAACGCGAGATCCTCGTCGCCATCGGCAAGGGCTGGACCAACGGCGAGATCGCCACGCACTTCGTCCTGTCGGAGTCCACGGTGAAGACCCACGTCGGCCGCGTCCTGTCCAAGATCGGCGCCCGCGACCGCGTCCAGGCGGTGATCTTCACCTACGACCACGGCCTGGCTCGGCCTCATGCAGGTTGAGCCTCCGGATCGGCCTTGGCAGCGTCCCTTGCACCTTCACGGTGCAGACTCCAACGCCCAAGGCAGCGGACTGTCGTCGGAGCGCCACTCGTCCGGCGGTGCACGCGGTGCGCTGAGGTCGGCGGACACCGCCACTGACTCCAGGCCAGCGCCACCCGACCGCCGGCCGGTGACCAGGCGTTCGCTGGTGGGCCATCGCCTTTCACGCCCACATACGGGGTAGCCAACCTCCTGCGGTCCGTCGTTCGCCTCGCCTGCCGGCAGATGCCCTGCACCTATGCAAGGTCACGGTCCGATTCCGTCCCGGCTCACCACCGCAACGCGTCACTCGCACCTGCCGTTGGCCCGCACATGGACGACGAAGCCCGACTTTCCAGCACTGCTCGACTCCTGGGCTCCTACTGGCTGGACTCTCCTTACTGGCATCCGTCAAAGCCCTGCTGCTGCTTCGACCCACCCCCGCAAAGACGGGTGCGCGGCGCGCGTCTGGCACGCGCGGCTCTGACCGTGGCCGCCTACGCTCTCATCCTCACCGCGCTCGCCGTCACCGCAGTCGGCTGACACCCCTGCTCCAAGCTCGGTCGCGCGCCACCGTCCGCCTCGGCTGCTGATGGCCGACGGGCCCTCGCGGACGCATCGCACGTGCACCGCAAAGACCTGCCCGCTGCTCCTCCGTGTTTGCCTGGCCGTGGCCGTACCGGCCGTGCTGAGCCATGTGCGGCAGCCGCGCACAGGCACCCACCACACGCTGATCGTGCCGAAGCGGCGGCCCGCCGGGTGATCGGCGGGTCAGGGATGTAGTCCTCCGTGTGCTCACCGGTAACCAGGTAGACCATGCGCCGGGCGACCGAGACAGCGTGATGGGCGAAGTGTTCGTGGTAACGGCGGACGAGAGTGACGTCCACCGCCGTCTCCACCCCGTGCTTCCACCGGTCGTCCATCGGATGCTGGAAGATCATGCGGTACAGCTCGTCCATACGGTCGTCGTCCTGCTCCATCCGCAGCGCTGCCTCGACGTGCCGCGTCGCAAGGATCTCGGCGGCCCGGGCCATCACACGCTGCGCGAGCTGCCCCATCTCCCACAGGTCTGCATCCAGAAGGGCAGTGGTGGCACGGTCCGTCCGCCCCACCCACAAGGTCGGCCATCTCCGCCAGACCGGCACCGATCGAGGCAAGCCCCTCGTGATGGACCTCCCGCAAGCACCCATCCCCTTCCGCTCACAAAGCCTTTGCCCGACGTCAGGCTCGCACACCCCCCAGGAGCTCCCGCGGGGGCCGGACCGGC
>NZ_JBFAET010000298.1:0-7796 GCF_040642095.1 Streptomyces sp. NPDC020362 | reverse complement strand
GACTACCAGGGGTAGTTGGGTGAGAACAGCAGCAGGGCCGTGCCCGTCAGAAGGAGGGCACCGCTCCAGGGGCGTGTCGGGTCGCCGCGCCACCATACGAACAGGGCCGTCAGCGCGAGCAGGACGACAGCGGCGATTCCGGCGGCCGAGTCCGGCAGGATCAGCCGTAGCAAGGCGAAGCGGCGTACGTTGCCGGGTTCGTAGCCCTCTTCGTTCAGGTATCCGGGGAGATAGCCGAGGACGCTGGTGCCGGAGGCCAGGACGTAGGGCAGGTAGGCGAGCGCGACCGCGCCGAGGGCAGCCGCCGTCACGCGCCCGATGCGTCGCGCGCTGCGCTGTCCGGACGGGGCGCCGGGCAGCGCCAGCACGGGCAGCAGTTTGACCGCGATGGCCGCGCCGAGCAGGGCGCCGCGACGCGCCCCGGCGGTGGCGGTGCCGAGTGCCAGCACGGTGAGCAGGACGCCGAGGGTGTCGATGTGGGCGTTGTTGACAGCCTCGAAGGGGACGGCCGGGCACCAGCCCCACAGTGCGGCCCGGGCAGGGGCCCGTTGCGGGTCGCCACGTCGTCGCAGGACGGCGAGCAGGGCGACGGTGGTGCCGAACGCCAGTACCGCGCCGCCCACTTGGAGTGGCTTGTGACGAGTACCTGGTGGCGAGAGGGTGTGGACGGCGAAGAACCAGCCCTCCGCGACGGGCGGGTAGATCGTCGGCACGGCGGGCCGGTTGATGCGGACGCACGAGCCGCTGTCGGTGCGCCTCAGTCCCCAGCCGTCGCAGGCTGCACGGGTGGGAAAGAGCCACTCGTCCCGCAGACGGTCGAGTTGGGGGGCGGCCGGCGGGTGGGCGTAGGGGGAGATACCGGCCGCCTGCACACGGCCGTCCCAGGCGTAGCGGTACATGTCGTCGCTGGTGCGGGGCGGTGCCGCCAGGCCGGAAAGTCCGACGGCGGCCGAGCCCGCGAGCACCAGATAGGTCGCGGCGTGCGCGGGGACCTTGCGCACGGCCCGGACCCCGGCGCCGAACAGCGCCCAGGCGATGGCGTATCCCACGAGCAGGCGGCCCGGGTCGCTCTGGTTGTCGCCGGCGTGGAGGGTGCCGATGACAACTGCGCTGAGTGCGACGAGCACCGCCACCGTCAGGGTGGTACGCGTACGGCCGGCGTGGCGGTTCACCGGCTCTGCGGGGTGGCCGGGCAACGGCTGAGCGGGCCGGGGAGCCGACCAACGCGTTAGGGCGCTGTCGGTCATGAGTGGTGGGGCCTTTCGGTGATCGGGGGCTGCGCGTCGGGGTGATTCGCGCGCCGGCGGCGTAGTTCCACGAACGGGCGTCCCTCGGCCGTCCACCCGCCGGTCAGGATCCAGCCGACGGAGTCTGCGGCGTACAGGAGCGCGGTGGTGCCGAGCCTGGCCCAGGGGAAAGGCCGCCCGTGGTGGCCGTGGGCGTCCTCGACGCGCACGGTGAGACGCTGGTCCACGTCCTGCGGGGCGGCTTCGGCCAGCAGGACCCCGCCGGGGGCGATGAGTTCGCCCATGCGGCGGAGCAGGGCGACGGGATCGCCGCCGATGCCGATGTTGCCGTCCATCAGCAGCACGGTGCCCCAGCGGCCTTCGCCCGGGAGGCGGTCGAAGGCAGACCGCTGGATGGCGGCGCCACCACTGCGCCGGGTGCGCTTCACGGCGTCCCGGCTGAGGTCCACGCCCAATGCCGGTACGCCACGGGCGGCCAGTGCGGCCACCATGCGTCCTGGTCCGCAACCCACGTCCAGGACGGAGCCCGTGCATCGGCGCAGTACGCTCGTGTCCGCCGCGCCGGGAGATGCGCACCAGCGCTCCACGTCCAGCGGCAGCACGAGCTCATCGCCGAAGCCGGCGGGGCGATCGGGGTGTGACAGACGGCGCAGGAACAGCGGGCCGCGTCCGGTGTGCAGAGCGTGGGCATAGGGATCGTCGACCCACGGGGTGCCCGGTTCCACGGGCACGGTGGGACGGACGGGGAACGTCGGCATACGATTCCTGGCCATGACTACCGTCGGGCTCTCCGCCTGGGGCTCCGCCATGGCCGGTTCCGGCCACCCGGCCACGGCGGCATCGATGCCGACCGCCGTCCCGCTCATCGGACCACCTCTGCCATTGAGTTGAGGACGGCGGCGAAGCGGGAACCCCTGCACAGCGGGCGGCGACCGCGGCGGCATCGGCTGCGGTGTCCACGTCGCGCAGTACCGGCAGGTCGGTCACGGCCAGCCCTGCCTCGGCCACGCGGATGCGCTGGATCGCACCCGTACGGCCCGTCGACATCGGCACCCCACGAACCAGGGCACCGGCCCGGGCGGGATCGGCGAGGCCCAGCGCCCAGAAGCCGCCGTCAGCGGCCGGACCGAACCAGGCATCGTGGCTGTCCCGGCCGACGTCGGCGATCATGTCAGCGGTCAGTTGCGGGGTGTCCATCCCGACCAGGAGCGTCGGGCCTTCACCGTGGGCGAAGGCGGCGACGATCCGCTCGTCCAGGTCGCCGGGGCTCTGGGGTACGACCTCGTAGCCGGGAGGCAACCAGGCGCCAGGGGTGCCCTCGAGAGCGAGGACGCGACGGCGTGCGGGGGCTCGAAGCAGGGTGTGGAGCGTGTCGGTAAGGGCGGCCTCGGCCAGGGCGGCCGCTTCCTGAGGTGTATACGGTGGGGTGAGCCGGGTCTTGACGCGGCCGGGCACGGGTTCCTTGGCGATCACCAAGAGGGTCACCGGAGGCAGGGTGTTCATCGTCCGCCTCCCCGCACGCCGGCGACGGTGGTCGCGGTGGCCGACGCCTCGGCGAGCACGGCACGCATGTCGTGTACCGCGTGCCAGGTGCCTCGCCAGGTGCCGGTGACCTTGGAGCGGCCGGTGCGCGGGTGGTAGGGCACCTCCGTCTCACGCACCCGCCAGCCGGCGTCGGCACCGCGCACCACCGGGGCCACCGCACAGCCGCCGGAACTGGTGGTGCTGGACCTGATGCTGCCCGGCATGGACGGGTTGGAGGTCTGCCGCCGTATCCGCGAGACCGGTCCGCTGCCCGCACCTCCGGTAACCAGGATCTACATGCTCCGACGCTGAGCCTGACTGCGCGCCTGTGATGCCGGGACGGGAATCCGTCAGGGGTTCGTAAGCCCTCCGGACCGCTGGGACGCTGCCACGCTCAGCAGGCCGAAGCCCACGGCGAACGCGAGCATGGTGAACACGCCGCGGGGCCAGAAGATGTGACTGTCGAGGAACGACCAGCACGCCCCCAGCACCACCACGGCCCCGGGCAGCACCCGGACGCCGTGGCGCCGCAGCAGTACCGCGCCCGCGGCGAGAGCGGCGACCGTCAGCGCGTACACCCCTGCCCGGCCCAACTCGTCGCCGGTCGAGAACAGCCACCCCACCGCCCCATGCACCCCATGGCCCGCCACCGTCCCGGCAGAGATGCCGGCCACCGCGTCCAGCCCTGAGTAGTAGGCCGCGTAACCAAGACACCCGGCCCAGGCCACCACGGTGAGTGCCCCGTCGAGGTCACGCCGCGGTCTGCCCCACAGCGGCACCAGCAGGCCGAGCGCCAGCAGAGGGAAGGCGGGAAGCAGGGCGACATGCAGCGCCGCCCAATGAGCGGCCGTCGCCGCCGTGAGATGCCGCGGGTGGACCAGGCCCGCCACAGCCAGAAGCAGGGGCGGAGCCGTTACGAGGGCCACCGTACGAAGAGTTCGCATGACGCCACCGTAGGAATGCCCTGGGCCGGGCGTGGCCCGTGCCGTGGGATGCGTAAGACACCCGTAAGACACCGTCGTTACGAAGGTGGACGCCGTCGGCTGCGACGGACCTCCTTCGCCACCACCAGCAGGGCCGTGACCGTGGCCACGCCCACCAGGGTCAGCAGCCAGTTGCGCGGGTAGTCGAGCGGCAGCACTGTCGAGTTGGCCCGCGGCCCCGGCCGCAGCAGCAACGGCAGCGCCACCGCGGTCAGGGCGCCCGCCACGAGCAGCGCCCCCCGGATCGGCCCCCGCACCCCACCACGGACCAGCACCAGCCCGACGAGCAGCACCAACGGCGCGATCAGCGCGTCGTGCAACACGACCGCCCCGCCGAACCACTCCAGCACACCCATCAGGTCCTGCACGTCCAGCAGCAGGGACGCGCCGACACCCATCAGCGCCAGCCCGGCGGCGCCGACCAGCAGTCGCACCATCGTGCCCCTCATGACAGCACCTCCAGTCGGCCGACCCACTTGGTCTGCAACACGCCCGGACGGTTCGGGGCGATCAGGCGCACCGGGTAACCGTGGTCGGGCGACAGTTCCTCACCGTTCAGCCGCAGTGCGAGCAGGGTCAGCGGGTCCCGGGCGTGCTCGTGACCCATCTCGGAGACCCGGTAACCACCCCGGGTCTGCAACGACACCACCCGTACCCGTGCATGCACCGGGGCTCCCACCCGCTCCAGCAGGTCCACAACGCGCACGCCCGCCCAGTGCGCCGACTTGCTCCAGCCCTCCACGCAGGCGATCGGCAGCTCGACCTCGTGCTGGGGCAGCGCGCGCAGCTCGTCCAGCGTCAGGGTGTAGGGCCTTGGTCCGTCGATGGTCAGGCGGTAGCGCTCGGCGGGGATCAGGCCGACGCCCGCCGCTGCCGCGGTCCGGTTGACCGGCAGGCCCTCGGGACCATGGTCAGGGTGGCGGGGTGCGAGGAGGGTGAGGTCCTTCAACGGGGTGAAGGACTGCCCCACTGTGGTCACGGTGACCGCGCCGACCGCCGCTGCCACCGCGGCGAGCAGGGAGCGCCGATCGGGGGCGTCCTCGGCGGGCAGGGACAGCGTGCCCGCCGAGCGACGACTCCAGTGTGCCGCGATCTCGGGTGCCTTGACCGCGATGTGCAGTACCAGCGCTCCTACCAGCAGCCAGGCCACGGCGTAATGCACTTGCACGAAGGGGAAGGTCCACGGATACCACTGGGCGGTGTTCAGCAGGCCGGTCGCCAGCTCGAAGAGGGCCGCCGCGACCAGGACGGCCACCGACACCCGTTCCAAGGCGTGCCGCACCGAACGCACCGGGGGCCACTCGAACAGCCGGGGGTACACCGTCCACAGCTTGGCCAGCAGCAAAGGGATCGCCGCGATACCGGAAGCGACGTGGAGCCCCTGCGTGAACCGGTAGCCCCACACCGGGCGGCTCGGCAGCTCGTTGGCGAGCCATCCCGGCGGGTGCTGCATGAAGTGACTGATCAAGCCGGTGCAGAAGCACACCGCGAACGCCAGGCCGAGCCACCGCCCGATCGAGGTCGCCGTGCGGGCATCGTGCAGTCTGCCCTTGAACACGGGCGGAAAGAAGCGGGATCTCATGCCGTCCATCCCACCCGGAGGAAAGCCGCCATGGAACGTCCGACTGCCTTACGGAACAAGGACGTCTTCCGGCCACAGGGCACGCGCAACATCCGCGGGACTCCACCCATCGCCGTCCTGGCCACTGCGTGCGTCGACGCATTCCCCCGTGTTCGGCATTCAACGCGCACAGGACCGCCGAGAGGATCAACGGGCCGCTTCTTTCGGGACTCATCGACCGGTGATCGCGGCGCGCACCACATTGGGGTGGTGATCGGCTGGCACCGCAGCCCTGCACCGCATCGCCGTCGCTCAAGCCCACCATCCCGGCGCCCGCACCCGCCTCCAGGAGGCGTCGCCCTGCTCGCTCCCAAAACTCCCCTGGCGCCACAGCGGATGCACCGATTCGCATGGACCATGGTGCCGCTCGGCCTCTGGCTGATCCTCTCCCCGGCGGTCGTGACGGCATCTCATGGCGTGTCGCCCGGGATCGTGTGGAGCAACGCGTGTGCGGGCGGCGCCGTGTGTCTGCTTGGCCTGATCGCCGCGAGTCCGGCTCCCGACGCATCGGGGTAGGCACCACGGACCCCGACCATTCCATGACCGGCTGCCGTTCCGTGTCAGGCGTCGTGCGCCATCGCTCCGTCCACGATCCAGCCGAGCGGGTGCGGCTCCGGGTCGTCCGCCGCCGGGGCCAAAGGCTCGCCTCCCGCCTCGTTGAAGGCGTTGAGCGCCTCGACGAGCGCGAGGCGCTCGGTCGGGCGGAGCCGTTCGACGATGCCGGCGATCTCGGCGCGACGCCTGGCGGTGACTTCCTCGACGGTGCGCCGGCCTTCCGCGGTCAGCGTCAGCAGGGTCTCGCGACGGTTGGCGGGATTGGCCTTGCGGTCGGCGAGCCCGGCGGCGATGAGCCGGTCCACCATGCGCATGGCAGTGGAGGGCGCCACCTGGAGCAGCTCGGCGAGCGCAACCAGCTTGGTCTCCCCCCGGGTGGACAGCACGACCAGCATCCGGAACTGCGGGAGGGTCACGCGCTCCTCGACCTCGGCGAGGGACCGGGCGGAGACCGCTACCAGCAGCCGGGACGCGGTCAGGACCGCCCGGGTGACCGCATCAACGTCGTCCATGGTTCCCACGGGGATCTCGCGCTCCGGCATGTGTCCTTTGTACCTTGCCGATGCCACTGCCTTCTCGCTCGATGCGAACAGGTTTTCCTTCCGATGACTGCGGTGGCAGAGCAGCAGCATCGCGGTGTCATCGTGGAGCGCTCGGCGATGTCCTCAGCCGCCCCAGCCTCCTCGCCGGGCCGGCGGGTGGAGGACGTGTGTCGCCAGAATCCGACCGAGGGCGGCGACGTCGCGCAGGGGAACAAGTCAGGATCCGGCTCAGACGACCCATGTCCTGCTGGCGTCGGTCACTGTGGGGCCCGCGTCGGGACGGTTACAGGATGATCCCTGGTGCGCGAGGGTGGCAAAGCATCGGTGCCCGCTCGTCCACTGGTCGGTGACGCTGAGGTCAAGGTTGGCGGCGATCCTGTGGAGCGCTGGTCGTCCGACCCGCGCCCAGGGAAAGAACGGACCACCCTGACCCAGGAGGTTCTCGAATCGGGCGGTGCACAGCTCTTCGACGTCATGGGGGTCGACCTCGACGACGAGGCACCCGGTGGGGGCGACGAGCTCGCCGCAGCGGCGCAGCAGGCCACGGGGGTCGCCTCCGATGCCGATGTTGCCGTCGATGAGCAGAACCGTCTGCCAGCCTCTCTCGGCCGGCAGCTGGTCGAAGACCGATCGGCGCAGTGCGAGTCCGCCCAGGGCCGTGGTGAGTGCGACCGCGCGAGGTGTGATGTCGACCCCGAGGGCGAAGACTCCCCGGCTCAGGAGTGCCCTGCACATGCGGCCCGGGCCGCAGCCGACATCGAGGACGGGACCGTTGCAGCGTTCCAGCACGGTCTTGTCGGCTGCTGTGGGCTGCTCGTGCCAGCGATGGACCGGCATCCGGATCCGGCGCCCGTCGGCCAGCCGTAGGTACACCGGCTCACGGCCGGGGCGCAGGGCCAGCGCGTAGGGATCCTCGTCGGCGTCGTACAGCTCGTCCTCGTCCGTTGTCACGGTGCTGTGCCATGCCCTGCGGTGGGTCGGCTCTCGTCGCCGTGGCCGGCCCGCCTCGCGCGGCGAAGTCTGACCGCGAAGGCCACTGCGGAGGCAGCGAAGAGCACGCCGGTGATCACCAGCCATCGGCCGAGGTAGACGCTGTCGGACAGCCCGGTGTCACCGGGGTAGGGGACCGCCAGACGGAAGACGAGGGGGAACCAGACCAGCAGGAGCAGACCCGAGAGGAAGGCGGGGACGCGCAGATAGTTGATCCACGGCACCGTCGGTCCGTCGGCGGCTCGGTGACGCAGTACGGAGAGGGCCGACAGGTCGGCCAGCGAGTACAGGGGCAGGAGGATGAGGTCGTGGAGGATCGCCGCGCCGACGAACC